>QEUZ01000294.1 GCA_003577355.1 Chloroflexota bacterium
GCGTCGTATGCTGCCGCGCACCCCTCCCACGAGTGCTCGCGTTCGACGTATGCGCGCCCAGCGCGGCCGAGCCGGAGTCGTTCTTCCCGGTCGACCATGAGTGCGCAGCAATGCTCGGCAAAGGCAGTTGGACTATCCGCTATGCGTACTTCGACGTTATCTCGGACATCGAGCGCTTCGACTGCCAACGGTGACGCAACGACAGCACGTTCCATCGCAAGGGCCTCGAGCACTTTGTTCTTGATGCCTGACCCGGTAGTCATTGGGCACACAACAACCGCCGCCCTGCTGTACCACGTGCGCATGTCGTCGACGGCTCCGGTAACGACGACCGATGGGTCGCCGGCCAGTGCGCGAATTTCCGGCGCCGGGTCGCGACCGCACACGACAAACCGCGCCAGGGGGAAGCGCCTACGCACCTGCGGCCATACCGCGCGGTAAAAGAAGTCGACTGCAGCAACGTTCGGTGGGTACGACATGGCGCCGGCAAACAGGATGCGCTCAGGTTCTTCCTGCACATTGGCTGGACGAAAGTAGTCGGTGTCCACCCCATTGCGCACGATGCGTACATCGGTCTCCGGCGCTAGCGTGCGTAGTGCCGCAGCGTCGGCAGGGGAGACGGCCGTTGCGATGTCGCAGGCACGCATCGCGCGGCGTTCAATCGACCGTGCAATGGGTGCGCGTGGCCAACTCGTTGGTGTGGCGATATCGCGTCGGCGTTGTTCCCGCAAGGCTGCCGAGTCGATGAACTCCAGCACGGTTGGCACTGCGCGCAAGCGCCTGAGAAATGCTGCCATCGGCAGCTCTCGTGTGTGGACAACATCAAAAGCAGTTGTCGCGGTGACCGCCTGCAGCGTGTGTGAGAACGTTGTGGCCCAACGCGCGCCAGACGGCTGCAGCGGCGTGGGCAGATAATCTCCGACACTCGCCTCGATGTACCCTTTCAGTGCAGCCACGTGCTTGGGTCGAGGAACCAGGTGTACGTCGGTGAACCACTCCCGCAACTGCGCGCTGGCCCACTCCTCGTCGCCAGGTTGTACCGGGCAGACGAGGGTGAGGTCGTGTCGCCGGGCGAGCAGCGGGAAGATGTGCCGGCCGATGAGCGCGTTGCCCTGCCGCAGGTCGAGTGGTGGTTGGCGGTCGATGATGAGGATGCGCATCAGGCTGGCCCCATAAATGGCCGCAACAACGTGCGTAGCATCGGGACCCGCAGGAGCTCCGGGAAGGTTGACTCCAGCCGCAGCGTTCGAAGCGCCACCAGGCCGACCATGGCGCTGCCGGCTGCTGTCAGCAGTGCAACGCCACCGATTCCAGGCCGCAACCACGCCTGGGTTCCAAAGAGGGCCGCCGCGACGATCAGCATGCTGAGGTAGAGCCGAACCTGGCTGCGAGGGAACGTGGTAACCGGGGTAAACCGTCCCAGACCGTATTGGCGCAGTGCGTTGTAGATGACCATTGTGGCGCAGGTCGCGGCTGCCGCTCCAACTGGCCCCCACAGTGGTATCAACAGAAGACTCAACACGAAATTGGCGCTTGCCGCACCGCAGTCGATGGCCAGTGAGTAGCGTAGCTTGCGGTACACCTTGAGGGTTGCCCCGTTGAATCCCAACGCCGACGGGATGAAGTAGGCCAGCGAAAGCAGCGCCATGACCGGCGCGGCTCCGGCGTAGCGCTCACCGAACAGCAGCGTGGTCAATGGCGCAGCAAACGGACACGTCAGCAGGAATACGGGAAACGTCAGCACGCAGATCCATGCCGCGGACTGCCAGTACAGGTCGGTTATGCCGTCGGTGTCGTCACGGGCAAACGCTCGCGCAGCAAGGGGGGTGTAGACGACCGCAAACGAGAGAATCACGACTTGGGTGAGTCGGGAGATCGGCATGACAGCCCTGAATTCGGCCACCGCCTGCGCACTGTGAAACCACCCGAGCAGAATGGCATCGGTCGACTCGATGACCAGCCAGACGAGGCCGGTGACGAGCACCGGCCCCGCGAACGTCAGCAGCTCGCGCAGCTCGATGTGGTATGCCCGGCGCGGTACGGTATTCCACATCTCGGCGCGTGCCACTCCGGAGAGCATGCGCAGGTACACGGCGACGCCAATAGCGCTCGCGACGAGGTAGCCGCTGGCCAAAGCGAGCACTCCAGCATCCAAAATCACCATTGTCACGACAACGCCAAACCGAAGCGCAGGCGCGAGGATCCACTTGCGGAAGAAGATCGCACGGTAATGTGTAAACACCGCAAACACGGGTGTGAGCAGCTCGTTCAGCGCTTCCAGGGGTATCAGGAACGCTAAGACGAGTGCGAGCTGTGCGACGCTGGGGTCGTTGGTGAGCCACGAAGCTCCACTTGCTAACACGGTGATGAAGGCGATCGCGAGCAGGGCGCCGACCCCTGCGACAACGGCCAGACTGAAGACCAGTGTGCCGAGGATTGAGCCGGGTTCGGCACGCTCTCGATACAGCGGCAGGTAGCGCACGACTGTATCGGGTAAGCCGAGCAACGCCAGGCCCTTGAACAGCATTACCAGTGAGTAAACGTAGGCGAACGCGCCATAGTCGCTTTTGGCCAAGTAGCGCACGATGATGATCTGTGAGACAAGGTTCAGTCCGAGTGCAAGCACCCGGCCAACGAGCATCAAGCTCGAACCGCGGACAGCTGCTCCAGCAGTCGTGCTGTTGTCCTGCGTTGCTTCAGCTCGGTGATCGCGTGTGGACACGCTCTGACCGAACTGCTAGGCGACGATTGAGGCGGGCACGGGTGTGCGGTGCGCGCCTTCAAGCGTCATGTTGCTCTCAACGAGCTGCGGCCGGAGCGATTTGCGGCGCGGCCAGCGTCTGCGCAGGCGGTCGCGCCACGAGAGATGCACGAGCATGCTCCAAACACGCGTCGCACCCACCAGTTTCAAGTTTTCGACCGCGTCTTCGAGTTGAGCAGCGCGAGTCTCGCCGGCCACACTCACGAGCACGACCGTATCGGCAGCTTGGGCCAGTACCAATGCATCGGCGTGGTCCGCCATCGGTGGGCCAGAGACGATCGTCACCGCCGGGATCCGACCGAGCGCCTCGACCGTCGATAGCAGCCGCTCGGGGGAGGTGTGCTTCTCCTCGGGCGACCCACTTGGGACGACGAACAACGCTGGGAACGCGCGTGGGGCGTGCAGTGCAATGCGCATTTGACGGATCGAATCAGCCGTGTTCCCTGGGCGGCGGCTCCCTGGCTCCCAGCCGGAAACGAGGTTGGCGAAACCGGGACCGCCGTTCAGCCCGAAGAACGTCGTCAGGGAACGACTCGACAGATCGGCGTCGATGAGCAGCGATGCGAGGCCCGACTGTGCAACCGACGCCGCCAGGTAGGCGCTGACCTCAGAGGACAACGGGGTCCGGTGGGCAGCACACACCAGGATCGTATGCCCGTCGGAGACGTTGCCCGCAGCCGCCAGTACTTTGCGCGCCGCAAGCGCGTACGACTCAGGCAACGGATGTTGTCCGTCGTCATTGGCGAAGAACGGATCTTTTCGGACATTGGTTGGCCTCACGCGGAAGCTTCCGAGGGATGGGGCCCGAACGATGTCGTGAACATCGCGTTCGGTCTTGACTTCACGCCGCAGAAGCTCAACCAACGCGATGATGAACGCAGCGACGAGGAGTCCGGTCAACACTCCCAGTGTCACGATCAGCGGGACATTGGGCGAGACAGGCGAGTCGCCAGGCTCGGCAGCATCAACGATCGTCAACTGCGACTCGTCGCTCGCCTGTTGGCTGCCGTTGCGGGCAATCAACACTTCGCCCAGCGTGTTGGCGATGAGCGCCGCTTGCTCGGGGTCACGGTGTTGCACGCGAATCGTCAGTAACCGCGTGACGTCGTTGGAGGATACGCTGATGCTTCTTTCTAGGTCCCCGCGTGTCTCCGCAAGACCCAGTCTGTCGATCGTCGTGTCCAAGATTGAAGGTGTCGTGACGAGTTCACGATAGGTGAGCACAAGCTGTGACGACGCGCGCAGCACATCGAAGCTGGAGTCCTGGCTGCTGAGCGTCGGCCCCACGATGATGCGGATTCGCGACTCGAAGATTTCTGTTTGGCTGCGGGCGAAGAGGAAAGAGGCGGCAGCCGAAACGATGAGCGCAATGACGATCAGCCACAACCAACGGCGAACGATCGGTCCATAGCGTCGAAGCTCCATAGGGGCTATGCCCTCCGCTTGGGTGTGCGCACTGCGCCACAGTGCATCGCTGCAACGATCGGCCGACACAAGAATCCTGACGAAGCTCCAGACCCTCGGAGTTTTCCACAGCGCCGGGCGGGCCAAACATGACCCGGAAGTCCCACTCCGTAGATCGAATAAAGCGGCGGCACAACGGCGTGCCCGCCCACATCGATTGTGCGCACATCGGCGTCTGCGGGCCGCACCAGCAACCTGTCGAGAAGATGACCGTATTGTCATGCAGGTGCAGGTTGAGCACGCCGGTGTGCAGGTCGCGTCGCGCTAGCGTTGGGTCGTGCAGCGAGCGTCGGATTCGCGTCGTATGGGACCTGAAGGTGGAGGGGCATGGGAGTGTGTCGCGGTCTGTGGGACAGACTTCGCACCTTCTGGCGTCGTTCAAGGAGTGACACCGGCGATGTACAGCGGCGATCGCTCGACCTCATCCATGCTGAGCTGCGCCGCGCCAGACGCTATGGCGTCCCGTTTTCGGTGGCGATGTTTCGCTGGAAGCGGCCGGCCGGGCGGGAGACGTTGCTCGACATCGCACGAGAGCTGCAACGTGACCTGCGCGAGTTCGACTACGTCGTCGTCGACGAAGAGATGTTTTCAGTCTCACTCTGGCTGTTCGGTACGCCACGCCAAGGGGCGCTCACGAAACTGGACAGGATGCGTGCGTCCCCAGTGGTCAGCAACTGGATATTTGAATGCGTGATAGGCCTCGCGTCATTCCCCGACGACGGGCTGACATATGAAGCATTGACCGAGCATGCCAGATCGATGGTTTTGAACGCAGCAGATAGCGAAGGGGAACAGCGAGCCGAGTGGCAACCGATCGTCCAGGGAGCCAACAGTCCGTCTATGTTCTGACCAGCATTCGCCGTCAAGCTCCGCGCATCTTTCAACGTCGCTGGCGCTGGGCAAAGCGCGCATTTGATCTGACCCTTGCCGTTCTCTTGCTTCCGATGCTCGCTCTACTGTTCCTTGTCTGCGCTTTGGCGATCGTGATTGATTCTCCGGGTCCGGTCGTGTTTCGGCAGCGCCGGACCGGACGGAATGGGCGGCGATTTGACATGTACAAGTTTCGGACCATGGTGCAGAACGCTGAGGAGCTCAAGCTTCAGTATGCGCACCTGAACATTCTGCAGCCTCCCGACTTCAAGATCCCCAACGACCCGCGTATCACCAGAGTTGGGCGCTTCTTGCGCACGACCAGCTTGGATGAGCTGCCTCAGATCCTCAACATCATCAAGGGGGACATGAGCTTCGTCGGGCCGCGACCAACGTCGTTTGCTGCTGTCACCTACGATGTGTGGCATGGTGAACGACTCGAGGTCACACCTGGGTTAACCGGGCTGTGGCAAATACGCGGACGCGGTGAAGCGGAGTTCGACGACCGGCTGCGTCTCGACATCGAGTACATTCGCAATTGGTCATTGTGGTACGACGTGCAACTGCTTTGGCGCACATTCTGGGCCGTTGCTCGTCGCAAAGGGGCCCATTAGTCCAGGTCGAAACGAGAGACGTGTCCGTTATCAGCAG
>QEUZ01000295.1 GCA_003577355.1 Chloroflexota bacterium
GTGAGATCGACCTGCTGCTGGCGCGGGCCTATGGCCCGAGCGACCCCGCCCCGGCTGATAGCCCGCAGCCGCTGCACGACCCGGAGCTTAACGCGCGTTCCTTCTTGCTGCGGGTTGCCGGGCGCCTGGTCAGCTACGCTGGCGTCGTCCACTTCCCGCTCGTGCATGCTGGGTGCACCTTCAGCGCGGCCGGGCTCTCGTCCGTCGCAACCGACCCAGCCGAGCAGCGCCGTGGCTATGCCCAGCGCGTCGTGCGCGCCGCCAGTGCGTACATTGCGGACAGCGGGGTCGACCTGGGCATCTTCACCTGTGCCCCGCATCTGGTGGCGTTCTATCAGGAAGCAGGGGGCTGGCAGCCGGCCCCGGCTGTCAGCCTCATCGGCAACAGCGCGCCGGGAGCGCTGGCCAGCAACACCCTGGGGGTCGTTGTCCTGCTACGCCTCTTCTCCCCACGCGCCCGCGCTGCTGCAGATGCGCTCTCCCACGGCGTGATTGACCTCAACTTCCCACCAGGGCGCTTTATCTAGCGCAGGACCACGACATGCCCGTGGTGAGCTTATCGGCGACATTCACGGGAGAATACGCAGTGCTTTGGGGACGTTCTGCTGAACCCCGCCTGACGCCGCACGAAAGGCTCGACCAATGCCAACGCTGCTATTGCCGGACCGTCGCATCTATTACCGGGTCGATGGCCACGGGGCCTGGCTGGTGCTGGCCCACGGCCTCAGCCAGAACCATATGGTCTGGAGCGAACAGCTGCCGGCGCTAGCACGCGACTACCGCATCCTGCGGGTCGATCTGCGCGGGCATGGCTTCTCCAGCGCCCCCGAGGGCGGCTATGGCCAGATGGAGTACCTCAGCGACATCCTGGCTGTACTCGACCACCTGGGCATCCGCCGCGCCTACTGGTGGGGCACCCACACCGGCGCGGGGCTCGGGCTGCTCCTGGCGACGCTCCAGCCGGACCGCGTCGCCGCGCTGGTACTGGACGGCGCGGTCATCCCCGGAGCGCTGCCGCCATCGGTGGAACGGCATTTCGCCTGGGCGCGTGCTACCGGCCAGCGCGAGGGGGTTGACGCCCTCCTGAACGCCTGGTTCGAACAGGGGGACTGGTTTGCCGGCATGCGTGCCAAGCCGGTCGAGCGCCGTGCCCTGGCCCACAAAGACCTCGTCATGTCCTGCTCCGGCGCGCCCTGGCTCAGCACGACGCCTCCCCAGCCACTCCCGGATATCGCCGCGCTGCTCCCGAGCGTGCACCAGCACGCGCTGTTGATCAACGGTTCCGAGGACCTCCCCGACTTCCTCGCCACCGCCGCGCAGCTGGAGCAGGCGCTCCCCAATGCCACCCGCTACCTCATCCCCGGCGCGGGCGCCTTCCCCTTCTGGGAAGAACCGGACACGGTTAACCCGGTCGTCATCCAGTGGCTGGGGGATAGGTGATAGGGGATAGGTGATAGGCAACAGGGGATAGGCAACAGATGACAGGTGACAGGTGACAGAGTGCCGATGACAGAGGATGAGGTACGAACGCACTCGTCCATCCTCTGTCACCTGTTGCCTGTTGGCTGGGGCTTTGTCCTACGGGAAGATCTCTGTTGTGGCGTCGCCGCTGGGGAGATGGATCTCGTGGCCGCGTGCGCTTCCGAAGTCCACCTTGAAGCGTTCGTCGAGGCTGATGCCGCCATCCGGGTGGCAGTCGATCTTCAACATCCAGGAGTCCATACCGGGGTAGAATTGGTTGTCCCAGGTGGAGAAGAGCGAGTTGGTAACGTACAGCCGCCGGCCGTCCAGGCTGAGCTGCAGCATCTGTGGGCCGCCGCCCAGGCGCCAGGGGCTGTCGGACGGGTGGCCGATGACGCCGCCGAGCCAGAGCTGGCCGGTCAGCTTCGGGTTGGCTGGGTCGCTGATGTCGTATTGGCGCAGGTCACCATGCAGCCAGTTCGAGAAGTAGAGAAAGCGGTCATCCAGCGAGATGACCAGGTCGGTGATCAGGCCAGGCACCGGGAAGGGCCAACCAGCCACCTCGACCGGCTCAACCTGGATCACCTTATCCGCCCGATAGCCGCCGTTTTCCCGCGACCAGCGGAACATCGCGCTGGAGAGGGCAGCCCCAACATAGCCCTCGTCCGCCTCGGGATCGTGCAGCCAGCGCACCTCCAGTGGGATCAGCCCCTCGGCCCCCAGGTCGATTGTCTGCGTGACCCTCTTCTCCGTGAGGTCCCAGAAGTGGATGCGCTGTCCATACTTGCCCTCGGCGACGTGTGCGGGGTCGAAGCCGCCTTCATAGGCGTTTGGCGCACCGAACTCCGAGGAGACCATGACGTTCTTGCGTGGCTGATACCAGAAATCGTAGTTGAAGGGGACGGAACCGGCGTCTGCTTCCCAGCGGCCGAGGATATCGAAGTTCTTGGCATCCAGCACCGCAAAGCCGCAGGCGGCGTCGCCGTTGCGGTCGCCGAGCATTGAGATCGTGACGATCTCGCCAGGCATGCAGTGGACGGTATGCGGGCGGGTCAGGCCGGTCTTCTTCGCGACATCTTCGCCGGGGATGACCTGTGCGATGGCCGGCTTGCGTGGGTCGGTCCCGACATCGACGATGTGGATATTGCCAGAAACGAAGCCGGGTACGACCAGGTTCTGGCGTTGGAGCTTGGTCGCGGTATGGCAGGCGGACGAGCACACCTGCCAGCCATAGTGGTGGAACTCGTCGCCGACGCCAGGGGCGAACGTGCGGTGGGTGATCGTGCCGTAGGTGTCCGACTCCGGGTTGACATCGACGACCGCCAGGAAGTCCGGCTCGTCAACCCCGGTGCCGGTGTGCAGTGCGGCGACGTAGACAAACTCCTCCGGCGGCGCAGCCTGCGCTTCAGCCGGCGAGGCGAAGCCGATGCCGCTGTGCTGGTGACCGTGCTGCTCGTGTCCGTGGTGCGTCATAGGGGTCGCCTCCCTCTACTCAACTGGGAATATCCGGCCACTGTGTACGTCGTAGACGAAGCCGGAGACGGGGACCTCGTCAGGGATGAGCTGTGAGCGACGGATGCTCGCGACATCGTCGCGCACGCTCTGTTCCAGGTCCCGGAACGGCAGGAAATCGATGGCGCTTGCGTCAGCGTTGAGACGCTCCGCCAGGAGTGCGCGCAGGTCGTCGTTGGAGAAGGTGAGCATGCCGCAATCGGTGTGGTGGATGACCACGATCTCGGTCGTCCCGAGCAACTGCTCGGAGATGACCAGCGAGCGCAAGGCGTCGTCGCTGGCGCGACCACCGGCGTTGCGGATGACGTGCGCGTCCCCTTCCTCCAGGCCAAGCGCCTTGGCCGGGTCGATCCGGGCGTCCATGCAGGTGAGAATGGCGACCTTCCGGCCCGGCGGCATCGGCAAGTGCCCCTTGGAAAAGCTGGCAGCGTAGCGTTCGTTGGCGGACAACAGCTCAGGAACGACCGACATCGGGAAACTCCTTCTCGGCTCCAGGCGTGTACGTCTGGATCGACACGCGACCAGACGCGCGCCAAGTCAGTTCCAGGTGTGGTACTGCGGCTCGCAGGCGGGCAACACCACCCGCCCGCAACGCGGCTGTAGAACAAACCAGTTAGCAGGACTCCCTGATCAGGAGCGGGTACAGTGGCAGATGCGAGGCCAGGTAGCGAAGAGGTCGTTCGTGGACGGGCACACCCAAACAGGCGGTCCCGGCGCTGCCGTGAGCAGGCGCTGACGCGCGGGGATGGACAGTGGCGTCAGCGTTCGGCGCGAGCGTGACATCATGCCAGGCGCAACCCGTCGGTGTCCGGCTGCTGCGGAAGGTCGCCCACCGGCGCGCGCTCCCAGATGTTGGCGCACTCAGCGCAGACCTTTTCCGGTATCAGGCCTACGCGCATCAGGGCGCCAAAGAGCTTGCAGCCGACACAGAAGCCGAAGGCTGACTCCAGCGTGGCAAACACGGCGATCAGCCCAACCAGGCGGTAGGCCGCCGTCGTGCGGCCGAACACGAACGCCAGCACCGTGGCCGTGAGGGTGACAACCGCTCCAAGCGCTTGGGCAAAGCGCTTCGGCGGGCCAGCCACTGGCTTGGGCGCCACCGGCAAACGCGGGGTAATGACCCGCGTCGCGAGTTGCCCCAGCGGGCTGAAGGTCGGCCCGCCGATGCTCCGAGCAACGAAGCCATAGGCCAACAGGAGCAGCAGCCAGGGGCGGCGGGTCAGGATCGTCGTCACCGCAAGGACGACGACCCCAGCCGCCACGACGCGCGCGGCTACCTCGTTGACCGGATGCGGAAAGCGTATGAGCTCGTGCAGACGCACGTCAGTGTTCCCTTTCATTACGAACCAGATCTGCTTGCCGGGGTCGCCGCACTACTGGCCATCAGCAATGCCACGGACCAACCGCAAGCAGCGGAAGCCGTTTCTCGTGTCGTGTAGATGGGGTGTCCCAGTGGCAAATGCGGGGCCAGGTGGCAAAGAGGTCGTTGGCGGATGGGCACATCCGCGCGGGCGGCACGGCTAATCGCGGCGGCGTGTGCAGCCGTGACAACGCCGGTGATTGGCGATAAGACAGAGTGAACGACACAACTCCACCCATTCGTGCGGCATGCACGCTGCGCCGTCAGTATTCGGAAACACTGCCTGTCTGGAAGATATTCCAGTGATGTTGGCTGGCGGTCGATCACTCGTGTTCCGGCCACCGTCCACTGTCGGGTCAAGGTCGCTCGTTGCAGCAGAGACAAGCGCTGCAGACGAGGACGATCACTCCACTGGTCACTGGTCACTCGTCACTGGTCACTCCACTAGGGCGCGGCCGCCTCGCTACACTAGGCGCTTCCGCCACAGAACTCCACGGCTACGCTGTAGAGCACGCGGGTGAACTGTTCCAGTACGGCCAGGTCGGCCCACTCGTCCAGGCTGTGGGCGCCTTCACCGTGCGGGCCGAAGAGCACCGCCGGCACCCCCACGGCGGTGAACAGTGCGGTATCGGTCCAGCCGGAGCCGCCTTTGTGCTTCGGTGGCCGGCCACGCTCGCGTTCCACCACGGCGCTGACGGTGCGCACGATCTCGGCATCGAGCGGCACGTTGAGCGGGTCGCGGGCAAAGAGCAAGCGCACCTCGCCCGTGAAGGTGGGGTCGGCAGCGGCCAGGCGGTCGAGCATGGCCTGCAGTTCGGCGAGCACCTGTTCGGCGCTGTGGCCGGTCGCCGTGCGCGCCTCCAATTGCAGGGTGCAGCGGTCGGGGTAGGAGTTCAGCTCTCGCCCACCGCTGATTAGCGACGCGTGGATCGAGCTGGGGCCGAGCATGGGGTGTGGCTCGCGCGTCAGGTAGTCGTTGCCTAGCTGCTCCAGTTCCACCAGCACCCGTCCCATGTAGCAAATGGCATCGATGCCAGCGGCGTAGTCGCTGCCGTGCACCGCCCTGCCGCGTGTTTCGATCTCAGCGGCGAAGTAGCCCTTGTGGGCGACCGTCATCTCCAGGTTGGTGCCCTCCAGCACCAGCGCGCCGTGCGGCTGCCAGCGCTCGATGACATCGCATATGGCCTGTGTGCCGATGCTGGCGTACTCCTCGTCCAGCACGAACGTGCCGACCAGCGTGCCGGGGAAATCGCCGGAGCGCGCCGCCGCCTCCAGGACATGGATCATCGCCGTCAGGCCGTCTTTCATGTCGGACGCACCGCGTGCGTACAAGCGGTCGCCCTCGATGCGCGCGGTGAAGGGAGCATCCATGCCGGCCACCCCTACCGTATCGGTGTGGCCATTGAGCAGTAGCGTGCGGCCGGGGCCGCCGCGCACCGTCGCGATGACGTTAGGCCGCCCCGGCTCGACCTCCTGTAGCTCCACCTCGATGCCGGGGGTACGCCGCAGCCGCTCGGCAATCGCCAGCGCCAGCGCCCCCTCACCCGGCGCACCTGCCACCAGCCCAGGGTTGATCGAGTTGATCGCCACAAGGTCGCTGAGGGTGGCGATGAGTTCGGCGCGTGTCGCTACTATCACTGTTCTGCACTTTCCTGTCGGTGAGGGGGCACGGCAAACGCAACCATCGCAGCCTAGTTGGGCCAAAGCAGACTGTATCGTCAGAAATGAACGCCTACGCCACCACGCAAGTCCTTCAGACATTGACGATCAAGCCACTGGTCACTCATCACTGGTCACTGGTCACGCCACTACCGTCGCCGCACGAACTTCTGGATTGTCGCGCATTCCGGGTCGAACCGAGGGTTGGGGCGGTAGGGTGGGTAGATATCCAGAAATGGGATCGAGCCGACGTAGAGGTCGCCGTGCGAATCAACGGCAATGCCGTGCGGGTTCGGCAACCCACCGGGGGCGTTGGGGTCCGGGTCGGGTAGCAACGTCGCCAGGATCGCGCCGTCCAGGTCGCGCACGGTGATCCGGGCCGGGATATCCGCCTCACGCAGCACGCCGAAGACGGTGCGCGTGCCAGCGCGATGACCAACCTCCAGCAGGTAGACAACGCCATCGTGATGGCCGGCCAGCTGCGAGGGCATCGCGCAGTTGCTCCAGATAGCCAGCAGGTCGCCGGTCGGGCCGAAGACCTGGACGCGGTCGTTCTCCCGGTCGCAGACGAAGATGCGCCCATCGGCGCTGACCCAGAGTGAGTGCGGCAGCGCGAACTCGCCCGGCCCATTGCCCGGCTCACCCCACGAGCGCAGCAGCTCGCCATCCGGCGCGAAGTGGTGCACGCGACTGTTGCCATAGCCGTCGGTGGCGTACCAGTCGCCGTTGGGCGCGACGACGAGCTGGGTCGGCCGGTTGAACGGCCCGGCTCCGCGCAGCACCCGAGGCGTTTGGCCAGCCAGCGGCACATAGCCGGTGTCGGAGAAGACGTAGGCTTCACCGAGGGTGCGCACCAGTTCGCCAGCCAACGTGAACTCGCGGATGGTGTGGTCGCGGTCTCCGGCCAGAAAGACGCGGCCGTCGGCGGTGATCGTGATCAGGTGCGGCAGGAAGCGACTATACCAGGCATCGCCCCAGGTTCCCACAAACGTGCCGTCGCGTTCATAGACGATGACCGGATGCTCGCTGCGGGTGAAGCAGTAGACGCGGTCTGCTGCATCGACGGCAATGCCCGGCACGTCGCGGTTGGCCCAGTCAGCTGGCCGCCGTTCCCAGCCAGGGGTCAGTTCGTAACGGTAGTCCCCTTCGCCAACGAGCATGTTCGCCTCCATTCCTGAGCGTCTGGCCGTGCAGGGTAGAGAGAGGTGGAGACGGACGCAAGAGGCGCCGGCAGGGCTAGCGCCACAGCCGAAACCAGCTACACTCCCCGCCAGTTCCAGCGCAGACCATCGCAGGAGGGCCAATGACGACGCTCGCGCCCCGTACCGATTTCCCGATCCTTGAGGAGGTGACCTACCTCAACACCGCTTCGATCGCGCTGACCCCAGCCCCGGTGCGCCGGGCGGTAGCCGAGTTCGACGAGCGCCTGGCCGGCGGCGGCACGGTGCGCTTCGACGACGCAGCCGAGGCTGCCGCCTACGAGCCAGCCCGCAACGCAGCGGCGCGCCTGTTCAACACGCGCCCCGAGCAGATCGGCATCACCACCAGCATGAGCGAGGCGCTCTGTCAGGTGGCCTGGTGGTTGCGCCCTGCCGCCGGCAGCAATATCGTCGCGGTGGACCTGGACTTCCCCAGCGTCACCTACGTCTGGATGCGCCTGGCGCGGGAGACCGGCTGCGAGGTGCGCCTCGTGCCCGCGCTGGCCGACCCCGCCGCGCTCTCGTTCGACGACATCGCCGCGCTGGTCGACGACCGCACCGTAGCGATCAGCGTCAGCCACGTCCAGTACGCCACCGGGCTGGTGCTGGATGTCAGCCGCCTGGCCGACCTGGCCCACAGCCACGGTGCGCTGCTCTTGCTCGACGCCACCCAATCGGCCGGGATGATCCCGCTGGACGCGGCCGCATCCGGCGCGGACGCGATCTTCGCCGGCGGGTACAAGTGGCTCTGCGCCACCTTCGGAGCGGCCGTCTGCTACCTCGCGCCCGCTCTCGCCGCGCGCTTCGACGCGCCGTTCGCCGGCTGGCGCAGCGTGACCGACCAGACACTGTTCGATGCCACGCATCTGGACCCGCTCTACGGCGCGCGCGGTCTGGAGTATTCGACCGTGGCGTATGGCTCCGGCATCGCGCTGGGCAGGGCGATCGAGTACGTGCTGGACATCGGCGTCGAGCGCATCCTCGAACACGACCGCCAGTTGGCCGGCCTGCTGCTGGAGGGGCTCACTCGCCTGGGCGGCCAGGTCATCACACCGCAGGCCGAACACCTGCATGCCGGGATCGCTACCGCGCGTTTCCCCGGCCAGGACGCCGTGCGGCTGGCCGCGCGGCTGGCGGCTGAGGGCGTGCACGTGTCGCCGCGGCTTGGCGGCCTGCGCTACTCGGCCCACTTCTACAACAACACCGACGACGTAGCCCGCGCGCTGGCGGTCACCGCGCACGTCCTGAGCGCGACGGGGTAACGGGCGAGCAACGAGGAGTCATCCGGTCCCCACGGGACCCTCTGGGGTTTGCGGTCTTGATCAGGGCGGCCTGAACAGGTCCCTCTGTCCTGCAACTCCAGTACCCACCGTACCATGACGGTGTACGTACAACGACCAGAGTTTCCGCGTCTGTATGCGGTTTCTGCGCGACTTGATGAACGCTCTCGGCGCTGGGCTGACGAAATGTATGGGGCGAAACAGGACCAAAGTACATTCTTTCCGCGGACCCCCACCGGTAGATTGCAGGCTGATACGACGACGCACTCACTGCGGCGCGTGTCACAGCACCGCCAGGAGGGTGTATGGACGACAGTCGACGCACAACACAGCTCATGAGCAGGACAGCATTGCGTCGGGCCATGCCCGCCCAAGCGCTGATTATCTTCGCGATGGCCTCGCTGATCCTCGTCGGTGCGATGGCGCTGGGCACTGATGCCGGCTACCTGATGGCCGAACGGCGCCAGGTGCAGACGGCGGCAGACGCCGCAGCGTTGGCCGCAGCCAAGGCGGCCATGGACAGCCGTTCATCGACAGAAGTGCTGGCGACCGGCCAGAGCTTCGGGGCGTTCAACGCCGGGGTCGCAACGAGCAACGTCACCGTCAACCGCCCTCCGACAAGCGGGGCATACGCTGGCAACAGCAACTATATTCAGGTCACGATCACTAAGGATGTCTCGCGCTTCTTCGTTGGCGCGATCTACACCGGCGCCTGGTCAGTGAGCGCCACCGCCACCGCTGGTATCGAAACGCTGCCGGGCAACTACGCCCTCATCGCGCTGGAGCGGACGGCGACCGACGGCATTTACCTGAACGGCAATACCGGCATCATCATCAGCGGCGGCGGCGGCGCGATGGCGAACTCGAACATTCGCGGGAGCAATAACACAAGCTTCACCGTCGGCGCTTCGATCGATGCGAACTCGACTATTCAGCAGGGGAGCGGCTGGGTCGCGCCGAATGGGATCAACCCGGGCCGGCCGGAAATTGACGACCCGTTGGCTGCCGTGCCGGTTCCACCCAAGGGGACGCCGCGCACCTTTCCATCCTGCAACAGCGGCTGCACCTTGCAACCAGGCTGGTACCGCAACCAGAGCCTGACCGTACGCGGCACAGCGACGCTGATGCCGGGGCTGTACTACTTCGAGAACACTGATATCGATTTGCAGAACACGAACGCGAGCATCGTCTGCTCCGGCTGCATGACCTACTGGGATGCGAATTCCTCGCTCGACCCGAAGAACGGTGACGTGAACATGACGGCCCCGACCACGGCGCCGTACACCGGCGGGCAAACTGGCATGGTCTTCTGGCACGCCGGCTGCAATAACCTGGACCTGCAAGGCAATGGCAACCTCTACTTTCAGGGCATCTTCTACGCCCCCTGCGCACTAGTGACCTTGCACGGTAACCCCGCCTCGGACACGATCAACGGGCAGATCATCGTGGACCAGCTCGACATCCGTGGCACTAGCGATGTGCGCATTACCTACCATTCATATGTCACGACGTCCCGGCCGGCGATCTTCCTGGTGGAGTAAGGGACCCACCACCCCAGACATTCCAACGGGCGTGAGCGTCCGGCAGGTTATGCGTCGAACTCCGTGGTCAGGA
>QEUZ01000296.1 GCA_003577355.1 Chloroflexota bacterium
GCGGGCAATAGTTCAGACACGTCCGATGCCTTGCCGCGCTCGATTGGCGCCCCAGCCCGCCGCGCACTGCAAGAGATCGGCGTCACCCGCCTGAGCCAGCTGCCGGAACACAGCGCCAGGCAGTTGCTCGCGCTGCACGGCTTCGGCCCGAAGGCGCTGCGCATCTTGCGGGAGGAGCTGTCTCGACGTGGGCAGGCGTTGCAGGGGGAATGAGCTGCCGGCGGGACGAGACCCTGCTCCTGCCGGCGCGGCGCCTAGCGAGAGACGCTCGCTTCCGCACAGGGGATACGCCCTGTGTGGATAGCCTGGGTGAAGGCTGCGAAATCACGCTCGTTCTGGTCGGCGTACGCGTCGGCGAAGGTCGCAATTGCGTCGACGAACTGCCGGCCGCGGCCGATGTAACCGGCAATCGCAGCGGCATCGCCAGCGCGGGCATGGGCCAGCGCGAGCGTCACCCCGCACATTCCGGCATAGCCGGTCATTGATAGTGGGCCGAACGTTTCTGTTTCCACCGACCCCTTCATATCGCGCAGCTGTCGCCAGTAGTACTGTCCGACAATCGTGCTGGTGGACCAGCCGAGGAAGATGTCGCTCGTGGCCTGCATCACCCGCTGGCCTTCGACGACCCGCCGCCCGTGGTGGTCGTAGGCGCTCGGGGGCAAGTAGTCTTCCAGCACCGACCGGTTCGCTTCCTTCACCTGCAGGATCAGCGGGTCTTGCGCGTCCAGTCCCTCGAACAACACCACGAAACAGCGTGTCCCAACGCTGCCGACGCCGACCACTTTCAGGGCGGTGTGGAGCATCCGGTAGCGGTTGAGCAAGTGGCGCATGTGATCGGGCAGCGAGGCGCGGTACTCAGCGAATGAGGAATCGAGCACTTCCTGGATCTGCTGGGAGTTGAACGAGGGCAACAGATCGGCAACGGGGATGATGAACGGGGGATCGGAAATGAAGCGATGCTCGCCGTCGACCAAGGTAGCAAGCTTCGATAGCGCTTGGCGACTGTCACGCGCCATTGTCTTGGCAAAAAACTGTGCGAGGTTCCGGTCGAGCTTCGCGCGCTGGGAGGCGTTGAGCCTCAGGCCCTTCGCGAGGTGTGGCGCAATGTCACGCGAGCGCACATGCGCATACCAGCGCCGTAGGGCCGGTTGGTCGGCCAGCAGGTGCATCGCGCCGCTATAGGCCCGCACCGACATCTCGACCGCCCTACGGATGTCCTTCTGCTTGAACCCATTGTGCCGCGATGCAATGGCGAAGCTCGTTGCGAGGCGCTTCAGGTCCCACTCCCAGGGACCCGGCAACGTTTCGTCGAAATCGTTAATGTCGAACACGAGGTCGCGTTCAGCAGAACCATAGAAGCCGAAGTTGGCGAGGTGGGCATCGCCGCAGATTTGGGTGTGGATGCCGGAGACCGGCGTTGTCGCCAGGTCGGAGGCCATGATCCGGGCGCTGCCGCGGTAAAAGGCGAACGCCGATTCCGCCATACGCTGGTGGCGATACGGCACCAATTCCTTGATGCGCTGAGCATTCTGTTCTTCGAGCAGCGCCACCGGGTCTGGCCGCTCTGGGGCGGGCGACCACTCGGCATGGCTTGCGCGCGGCGCCTGCTTGCGCAGCCCCTTGCCGATGGCGCGCCGCTCCAGCGGTGTTTGCCGTTCCAACGTCGCCATTGCTCCTCCTGCTTGGCCTGCTTCCTCTCATCTCCGCGACACGCGGCTCAGTTGATGCGCTTGGCGTGCCCGGCCCATTCGCGTTCGCGTAGGACGTACTTTTGCACCTTGCCGGTCGAGGTCTTCGGCAGATCGCCAAAAGCGACCGTATCGGGGCACTTGAAGTGCGCGATGCGGCTGCGCGCGAAGGCGATGAGCTCACCTTCGGTGACGCTCTGGCCCGGCTTGAGGGTCACAAACGCCTTCGGACGTTCGCCCCAGTGGGGATGCGGCACGGCCACCACGGCGCACTCCAGCACGGCTGGGTGGGCCATCAGCGCCTGCTCCACCTCGATGGTCGAGATGTTCTCGCCGCCGGAAATGATGATGTCCT
Source organism: Chloroflexota bacterium (assembly GCA_003577355.1). Lineage (GTDB taxonomy): Bacteria > Chloroflexota > Chloroflexia > Thermomicrobiales > CFX8 > CFX8. The sequence goes on from QEUZ01000296.1 coordinate 2,044, forward strand.
TCGAGCGGTCGCGCAGCTCGATGTCGCCGTTGGGGTGCCAGACTGCCAGGTCGCCGGAATGGAACCAGCCGCCTCGGAAGGCCTCGGCAGTCGCCTCAGGCGCCTTGTAGTACCCGAGCATCACGTTGTTGCCGCGCATCACGACTTCGCCCAGCGTCTCGCCATCACGCGGGACATCAGCCATATCCTCACCGACCACCCGCACCAGGTCGCCGACGATGTAGGCCTGGCCCTGGCGGCTCAGGAAGGTCGCCTGTTCCTCGTCGGTCAGGTGCGCCCACTCTGGGCGGCGTTCGCAAACGGTCATCGGCCCATACGTTTCGGTGAGCCCATAGACGTGCACCGGGTGCAGGTTGAGCGCCCGTAGCTGCGCCATCAGCGTTGGCGACGGAGGCGCGGCAGCGATCAGCCCGGTGACCGGACGCGGGAGGGTGTGGGCGTACTCACAGTTGACGATGGTGATATGGACGGTCGGCGCGCCGCAGTAATGCGTCACCCCCTCGGAGTCGAACAGCTCCCAGATGCGCCGCGCATCGACTCGCCGCAGGCAGACGTGCGTGCCGCCGACAGCAGTCACCGCCCAGGGGAAGCACCAGCCATTGCAGTGGAACATCGGCAGCGTCCAGAGGTAGACGCTATCGCGGCTCAAACCAGCCTCAATCACCTCACCCAGCGCGTTGAGGTAGGCCCCGCGGTAGTGATAGAGGACACCCTTGGGACGGCCAGTCGTGCCAGAGGTGTAGTTCAACGCCAGCGGCTCGTATTCGTCCTCCAGCCACGACGCAACCGCGTCTGGCGAACCGGCTGCGAGAAACTCCTCATACGGGTCATCCGGCAAGCCAGTGTCGGCAATGCGCACGACGGTGAGGCCGCTCAGGTCCAACCCGGTCAGCATCGGCTCCAGTTCGTGGTCAACGAACAGGAAGGGCGCGCCAGAATGCTCCAGGATATAGCCGATCTCCGGCGTGGAGATGCGCGTGTTGAGCGCGGTCAGGATGCCGCCAGCAGCTGGGACAGCGAGCGTCGCCTCCAACATAGCCGGAGTATTCGGGCTGAGCACTGCGACGCGGTCGTGCTTCTGCAAGCCCAGTGCGCGCAAGCGCGAGGCGAAGCGGTTGACTCGCTCAGCAAACTGCCGGTAGGTATAGCGCCGCTCGCCGTGCACGATGGCCGTTTTGGCTGGGTAGATCCAGGCGCTGCGCGTCAGGAAGTCCGCCGGGTTCAACTCGGTGCGATAGACCGCCATGGGGTGTGTCTCCGTTTCTCCGCCGACCAGCCGCACCTGCATTGTGCCGCCGCGCCGCCGGTGGAGGCAACGCATCCGGGCGGGTGCAGCCACACCGTCACCGGTAGCGCCACGTCAGCGGACCGGTTTACCGGAGCAGGGGTAGACACTACGCTGAACAGAGACTCACACCGCTGGCGCTATGCCCGCTTGTTGAAAACGCGCCCGAGGTCCAGTCCGGTCAACCGGCCAGCGTCGTCGCGCACGATGCCGCCGCGCAACCCCTTGTAAGCCCCCTCGATGATCAGGAACTGGTTATCAGGCAGGATGCGGAAGGGTACTGGCGGCACCGCCTCCTCGCCTTCCGACGGTTCGCCAAGCTCGTTGCGCAGCTCCTCGTTCACCGTCAGGGCGCCCAGCAAGTGGTCATCGACAATGCTGACGGTCAGCACACCAGTCGAAGCTTCGTACTCGCCAGTGTATTCGGCCAGCTCGTCGGCGCTCAGCGGCAACGGGTCGGGGACCGCCTCTTCCAGCCCCAGGTAGTTCGCGAAGACCCAGTCCTTCATCTCACCGAGCAGCTCGATCCCATGGCGGGCATTGGTGAACACGACTAGCGCGAACTGGCGCTCCGGGACCATCTCGAAGCTCGTCTGGTGGCCACGCGTCGAACCGCCGTGGCTGACCACCTTCACCCCGTTGATCTCGCTCAACCCCCAGCCGATGCCGCGCGTGCCTTCGCTGGTCGGTGGCGTCGTGGGAGTCTGCATCTGCTCCAGTGTCGCGCGTTGCATGATGCCCCAGCCGTCGCCCATGTGGAAGCGGGCGTAGCGCAACTGGTCGCGAGCGGTGGCGGAGATACCGCCGCCCTGCGGGTGTCCGCTGCGCGACTCGTACCAGGGCACAACCTGGTTGACATTGTTGATCCGGGCGTGCCCAGCCGCGAAGCGCCGGATCATGATGTCCCACGGGTAGTAGAAGTGCTCGCGCAAGCCAAGCGGCTCCAGCACCAGGTCGCGGACGGCGTCTTCAAACGGCTGGCCGGTGACACACTCGATGACTCGCCCAGCCACCGAGAACCCGGAGTTACTGTAGGACACCCGCGCGCCAAGGGGGGCCTCCTGCTCGGCTTCGACAAGCTTCTGCACCATGCGCGCCAGCGCGTCGTCGCCGTAGCCGGTATCGACGAAGAAGTCCCCCGACCAGCCGGAGGTGTGGTTCAGCAGGTGCAGCACCGTCACCTGCTCGGCCACGCGTGCATCCTTCAGGGCGAAATCGGTGATGTAGCGGCGCACCGGCGCCTCGAGCTCGACCTTGCCCTGCTCGACCAAGCGCATGATCGCCGTGGCAGTGAACGTCTTGCCGGTCGAGCCAATCTGGTAGAGGGTGCCTGCATCGACCGGCAGCGGGTTCGTCACTGACGTGATGCCGTGGTAGACGTAATCCTCAGCGTCCCCGTAGGCAATGCCAACAACCACGCCGGGAATGCCGATCCGCTCGGCGCCTTCGGCCACCCGCTCGCGAAGCTCGGCGCCATGTTCTGCCAACAGCTCAGCATGGTCGGACGATGCTGTCATGCGTTCCACCTCTTTCGCGAATCGACACGTTCGCAGCAGGATAGTCTCTGCATGTCATTGTGTCAATGATCCATATTGGGGTTATGCTATCGTCTAATATTGAACATCTTGACGGATTAGGTTGTGACTGCTAGCGTGGGCGAGAGGACACTGCGCACGCTCCGCTCGTTGCCAGTACTGGGTCACGGCTCACCAACATGGCCGGAGTGGTGGAAAGGTCGCAGTCAATCCGCGTGAAACTGGGCGAGAAGCCACCGCAACGATGCGGTATGCGGGCCGGGTATGCCGAACCCGGCGACATTTGGGATTGAAGGGGCGTCTCATGGGTGAAGCCGAGGGGCAACCCGAGCCAGCCTACTACCCACGCCATCTGTTCGACCAGCGCGTGCCGATGCGCGATGGCGTCGAGCTCTCGGCTGATGTCTTCCTACCAGCCGTAGGGGATGGCCCCTGGCCGGCCATCCTCCAACGCACCCCCTACGACAACACCGATGAGCTTTGGGTGGGGATCGCTACCTACTTTGCAAAGCACGACTACGCCTTCGTTACCCAGGACGTGCGCGGCCGCGGCGATTCGGATGGATCGTTCAACCCATTCTTCAACGAGGGAGCCGACGGCTACGACACGGTTGAGTGGGTCGCCGCACAGCCCTGGTGCGACGGCAAGGTTGGCATGATCGGCGGTTCGTATGGCGGGGCAGTGCAGTGGTTGGCTGCAAAGGAGCGCCCGCCCCACCTTGCCGCCATCGCCGCCTCGGCTGCCGCCGGACGGATGATGGAGGAGCTCCCCTACCGCTTTGGCACACTCACCCCGTTTGCATTCTGGTGGCTCAACATCGCCGCCGGTCGCACTGTCCAAA
>QEUZ01000297.1 GCA_003577355.1 Chloroflexota bacterium
CCGCCTGCCTCGCGCGGGCCGTCGTCAAAGACGTGGCCCAAGTGCGAGTGGCAGCGGGCGCAGCGCACCTCAGTGCGCACCATCCAGTGCGATCGGTCGGTCAGCAGCTCCACCGCGTCCGGCGAGACGACATCGGTGAAGCTCGGCCAACCGCTGCCGGAGTGGTACTTGGTGCTGCTGTCGAAGAGTGGGTTCCCGCAAGCGGCGCAGCGGTATAGCCCGTCGTCTTCTGTGTCGACGAACGCGCCAATAAAGGCGCGCTCGGTGCCAGCCCGCCGGAGCACGTCGTACTGCTCGGGGCTGAGGCGTGCCCGCCATTCCTCATCGGTCGTCGGTATGGGCTTGAGTCCGCTATCAATTGCCATGCTGCGCTCCTCCTTGCGTGCCGGAAGTGGGCAGGCCACGCCGGTGCCCTGCAAGCCACAGTAGCCCCAGGGGACCTTGTGGAGATACTGCTGATGATACTCCTCGGCGTAGTAGAACGGCCCGGCTTCCGCCAGCTCGGTTGTGATCGGCTTGCGGCCGGCGCGCTTCAGTGCGGCCTCGTAGGCGTCGCGGGTCTCCTTCGCCAGTTGGCGCTGCTCGGCGGTTGTGGTGTAGATGGCCGAGCGGTACTGGCTGCCGACATCGTTCCCCTGGCGCATGCCCTGGGTGGGGTCGTGCGCCTCGAAGAAGGTTGTCAGCAGCGTCTGGAAGCTGATCTTCTGCGGGTCGTAGGCCACCAGCACCGCCTCGGTATGGCCGGTGCGGCCACTGCACACCTCGTCGTAGGTTGGGAACGGGGTGTAGCCGCCGGCGTAACCGACCGCCGTGGTGTAGACCCCGTCCAGCTCCCAGAATATCCGCTCGGCGCCCCAGAAACAGCCCATACCGAACTGCACCGTCTCGATGCCGGCGGGAAACGGCGGCTGGAGCGGGGTGCCGAGCACAGCATGGCGCTCCGGGACCTCGAACGCATAGTCGCTGCGGCCGCGCAGCGCATCCTCACGACTGACCAGCTCCTTCTTGGAGCGACTGAAGAGCATAGAGGTGACCTCCTTGGTCGTGCCGCGCGCCGTGCAGCGCGGCTGGTGGTACTGGGCCGGTTGAAGGCTCCACCGGATAACGGCGCCGGGTGTCGATAGGCGACACCGGCTCGCATATTCGTCTCTTGATATTGCTCAAACGTTACAGTGGCCCCGAGTATTCGCGGGTGACGACGCAACCGGCGTCATCGGCGTCAACCCGGTAGGTTTGGCCATCTTCAAGGGTAGCGTAATCGGCTGGGGCAAGGGTCACGACCGGGCAGGTAATGCCGTAGAGCAAGCGCGCGACACAGGCTCCGAGCGCGATGATCAGGTCCGGTTCTTCCAGAATAATCGCCGCAGGTGCGCTGCCGTTGCGGATCGCCTCGGCCAGGACGCTGCTGGATGAGCTTGAACCACGCCCCGCCGGCATCGCCAGCACCCGGCCGGCGAGCAACGTACCGGCCATCGGGTGGCGCTGGTCGATGATCCGGCCGGTTACGCCATCGACCCCGCCCCAGAAGCTGAGCGGCTCGGTGAGCAACAGTAACCGGCCACTGGCGCTGCCGGGGGATTGGGTTGCTCCGTGGATCTCAGGCCCAGTCTGCGTCACGCTGCACCTCCCCACGCAGTGCCGATGCGACGCAGGCCGCCAGCCCGGCGAAGACGACATCGACCCCCAGGTTGCCGGGGGCATAGTAGGCCCACTTGGGGGAGTTGGTCATCGCGACGCCAGTGGTATGCCGCAGGATCGGCGTGATGTAGGTGCAGGTATCGACAACGAACCGCACGCCGGCCTGTTCGCAGATCTCCACCCAGCCCCGTTCCGCCGCCTGCGCCAGGACATCGCGGCCGGTGGAAACGTAGAAGTCAACCTCTGGGTGGATAGTCTGCCCGGCGACGAGCGGCACGAGCTGGCCGATCTCCGCCAACGAGGCGTGCGGGGTACCCAAACTCACCGTGCGCAGCGGGCCGCCGCTGGTAGTGCTGAGCTCAGCGCGGGCTGCATTGAGCGCGGCCAATGTCACCGGCTCCTCGCGCAGTGGAGGCCGGCCGCCGAACGCCGCCGCAACCGTCGGCGCCTCCGGCGTCACGCCGACGGCGTGAAAGAGCGCCACCGAACCGGAGGACGCCGCTGCCGCACCGAGCAGCTTCAGGCTATCCTCGCTGGTATCCGGCGGCAGCCCGACGATGACGGGGATGTGGTTACCGGTGGTGTGGCCGATGTAGTGGCCGAGCACCGCCGGCAAAAGTTCGTGTCGGCGCACGTGTTCCGGCAGGCCACGCAGGTCGTAGAGCACCTGCCCGTAGCGGTGGGCATCCTGATGCAGCCCGGCATCGGGCACGCGGGCAGTGAGCGCGGCGCAGATATCCAGGAAATCGCCGTAGCGGTTGGTGCGCGCGCCGAGCACCGAATTGGCGAAGACAATGGCGTTCGATTCCGCCCAGGCGATCTGCTCGCCGAAGGCGGGCCGCTGGCTGAGCTGGTAGGGGGCGCAGGTCCAGGTCGGCCGGCAGCCCATCTGGGTGTAGGCGTCCATCAGCCGGCGGGCAGCGAGCGCCGTCTCGCGGTCACCGCGGTAGAGGTGTGGGTGCAACAGGTCAAGCGACGACACGTTGAGCGTCGTCGGCACGCGCACTTGCCCACCCAGGCTCGCCAAGCGCTCGGCGAAGTCCAGCCCGGCTTGGCCGTGGTAGAGGCAGCCGTCGATGTGTGCCGAGGTGATCTCCCGCAAGCGCTCCGCCCCGGCAACCGGCGCCATGCGCACGATCACTTCCAGCGCCAGCGCCACCGCCGGGCCCTGTTCCCCCGCCAGCATCGCGGTTTCTTCAGCAGAGAGGTGCAACGCTTGGGCAGGCACCGGCAGCCCTTTCGCTCGGGTACGCGCAGCGCCGTAGTTGACGCGCGCCTATGGTAGCAGCGAGCGGGCTGAGGCAACAGGCAGCAGGTGAGCGGGGATATGCGGGGCACACGAGGCATGTGGGCCAGGCCGGACGCGCTTGGGTGGTAGCGGCCCTCAGAGGGCGCCGTCGTCAGGATGGTGGCGCGGCCGTATTGGCGCTCCGCGCTGGTGCGCGGCCGGGTTGCTGCACGCGCGACCCCGGCGTCTCGTGTCGTGTGTTACGTGCCAGGTGACGTCTAGTGTCTGTCGCCGCCGCTCGCGCGCTCCCGAAAGCTGCGTACCTTCGCGCGGTTGCCGCAACTGCTCATGCTGCACCAGCGCCGGCTGCGGTTGCGGCTGGTGTCGAGGAAGACCCAGCCACACTTGTCGTTGGCGCATTCGCGGATGCGCTCGCGGTCGGGGCCGAGGAGTAGCTCGGCGGCCTCACGCGCCAGTGGCCAGATTGGCCGGTGGAGATGGGTATCCTCACAGCAGCGCAGGCGGAACTCGCCGTTGTCAACGACCAGGGCGACTTGGGACGACGCATCGCGCAGGACCGCGTTGAGCGCGGCGAGCGCCTGCTGCGGTGGGGTAACCTCCGCTGCGACGGCGCTGAAAATCTCGAAGAGCGCTTCACGTAAGGTCAGCGCCTCCTGCAGCGCCGCGTGCGTCTCATGCGGGTGGCTGGCGCTGTGCTCGGCGAGCATTACGGCGGTGCAGTCGTCGATCTCGCCGGTCTGGCGGCTGAACTCGAGCAAGTCCTGGTAACTGCTGATGTGCTCGCGCAGCGAGCCATCACGCCTGCCGCGCAATGTGTTCACAAAGGCGAGGCTGGGCATCCCGGCATCGAGGTCGAACGGTTCGGTGGGCGTCGCGCTGTGCGTGGCGTGCGTATCTGTCTGCATGTCCGTCTCCTGGCCCCGGCAGGCCGGCTGCGGCAATGTAACCAATAAAAGCCGTTGACTAGTTACAGTCTTTCGGCTATACTGTAACCAGTATCTGAACTATAGTCAGTTACCAATGTTCTGTCAAGTGGTGGTTGACGAGCACCAGGAGGAACCCGCGATGGATCTACTGCACCCTGATACCGGGTACGACGTTGCGCGCATCCGCGTCGCCGAGCTGATTGCCGATGCCCAGCATGAGTTGGTTGTGCGCGATGCGCGTATGGCACGCGAGCGCCGCGGCGCGGTGGTTGTGCTGGGGCGCGGGTTGGAGCGGCTCGGTACCCGCCTGCAAGGCGCCAACCGGACACAACTGATTGTCGAACAGCGCGGCGCCTGACCGCACTGTTGAAGGAGTACGTGAAATGATCGACCATACTGTGGTGCTATGGCGATTTGCCGAGGCACGCGCGCGGATGGACGGTTGCGCAACGCATTGCCGCACCGGGCTCACCCTGATCGGGGCCATCGCTGGAGGGCGCTTCCGCCGTCGGTAACCGATATGTTGATGGTGCGCGGCCACGCTCGACTTACCGAGCGTGGCCGTTTGCATGTGCGGCGAACCTGCCGCTGGGTTGGCGCGCTTGTGAGAGGCGAGCATCGTCTGCGTGCCTCTGGTGCTCCAACCACCATCCACTGCCGGTTCAGGGTGGCTCGTTTCAGCGGAGAAGAGCACTGCAGACAAAGATGATCATCCCACTGGTCACTGGTCACTCGTCACTCCACTAACGCGCTCCGCGCGATGTGTTCGGCGTATAAGCCGGTTGGGTTATCCGCCAATCGCGCTGCTTCCAGTTCCAGGCGACCGGTGTCTTGTCGAGCGATCGTGCGTCCAGTCGTACTCGCGGAGGATAGCGGCGCTGTGTGCGCCGATGCTGGCTCGTTCAGTTGCCTCTTCTGTCGTTCGTTGCTTTGTGCTGGAAATACCAGACCATGGCATCGATGCCGGCGAGATGTTCGCCCTCGTGCATGATGACATTGAGGATGCCTCCAAGCAGGGTCCCATCGGGCCAGTCCGAGTGTGCAGTCGCCAGGTCGTCATCGATGAGCTGGGCTAATGCTGTGACGAAGCGTTGGTGCGTTGCGGTATGGACAGCGCGCAGCTGATCGAGCGGCGGAGCATCCGCGGGGTCAAGCGGCGTGTCGCTATAGAAGCGCCGCTTCCAGTCGGCATCGAGGTGCGCGGTGGCGCCGAAGTAGGCGGCTCCGTAGCTATCCAGTTTCCAGGCCAGGTGGCCCATGTGCCAGCCCAGGGTGCATGTCGTCCATGGCGCCGCGCGGAAGATCCACCTGTCTGGCGCTTTCGCGAGTGTTGCATCCGTCCAGCGGCGGTAGTCGCTGAGGTTCTGCTGTAGTATCGCCACGAGTGCGCGTGGTTCCGGTGTTGGCATCGTCTCAGGAGCTCCTGTTCTATGTTGTGCCGCTGGTAGCGCAGAATTGGGGTTCAACGCTTGTCAACGTCCGGCGCGGTTCCGCAGGCGGGGGGCTTGCACCTGCATTCGATCATGTGGACGGACGAGAGGATACGGGATGGTTGGGGATGACCGGTTCCGCATCGCAGTGTTGTCCGATATCCATGTTGGCTCAACCCGCGCTGGCGGTTGGCATAACCGCTTCTTGCGTGACGACCCGGAGGAGACGCTGGCCGAGGTGGTCGAGTCGGTGAACCGATTGGAACCACACCTGGTGCTCGTCCTCGGTGACCTGTCGGACACCGCCGCTGCCGCGGAGCTGGAGCGCTGCCGGTCGGTGCTGGAGGGTTTATACGCGCCGTGGTTGGTGTGCCAGGGGAACCACAACGTGACAGACGATGATGACACGAGCGCGTTTGAGGCGACGTTTGGCG
>QEUZ01000298.1 GCA_003577355.1 Chloroflexota bacterium
CAGCCTGAGCGTGCCGGTGGAGGATGTGCGCGAGGTTGTCGGCGCCGACGAACTGGCGCGGGTCCATGCGGCGCTGGCGGCGCTGCCCTTGCCGAACCTGGAAGAAATCCTGGAGGATCACCGCGCGCTGGTTGCCAAACGGCTGAAAGCTGCGAAAGCGAAGGTCACCCGCCAGCTGAATGACCTGAGCCGGCAGATTGCTGCTGCGGAAGACGCGCGTCATGCCCACCCGTGCCACCTCTGCGAACGACGCAAGGAGCACGTCAACAACCAACGCCATGTCGCGGTGCTCGAGAAGGAACGCACCTTCGTTGAGGGCCAGTTGCGGGAGGAACTGACGGCCGAGGAAGAGCGTATCCGCGGCATCATTTCCGGCATTCGCAACGTCCTGCACCGCTTTAACTACCTGCACCGTGGCTACCCGACCGCGAAGGCCGACTTGTTGGCCGATGTCTTCGACACCAATGGCCTCGTCGTCTGCGAGATGATCGACCGGGGGCTGGTCGATTCCCTCGCCGCGCCAGACCTGGCAGAGGTTTTCTCCTGGTTTGCGTATGACCGTGACTCGCGCTTCGCGAACACCTTCTCGCTGCCGAACCACCTGGTGTTGCTGCGTCGCCGGTTGGAAGACCTGGAGCATCAGGTGCTGGCGACCGAGCGGGCGAACGGGCTGTTCATTTCAAGCGGACATAATGCCGGTTTCTACGGCGCGACGCGCGCCTGGTGCAATGGCACGCCGATGGTCAAGATCATCGAGCATATCGACCTCAGTGAGGGCGACCTCGTCCTGACCTTCAACAAGACGATCGACCTGATGCGGCAAGTGCGCGAGATGCTTGCCAACGTCGATCCGGACCGCCCGCTGCGCGAGACGCTGGCACGCGCTGAACGACTCGTGCGGCGCGATATCGTCGAGCAGTCGCTCACGCTGGGCTTCCTACCGATCCAGGTGGATGACGACGACGCGGCAGTGGGCGACGAGGAGTAGGCGAGAGCCCTCACCCCCGACCGCTCGCCACGGGCGACGGGAGTCGAGTAGGGACGTTACGAGTTCTTCTCAGTAGTCGCGGCAACTGCGTCGGCCAGCCCTGTGTCGAACGATGGGTAGATGAGGCCGCGTTCGGTAATGAAGGCGGTGATGTAGCGGGCCGGCGTGACATCGAAGGCGGGGTTGAAGACGGGTACGCCTTCCGGCACGATCCTACGCTCGTTGAAGTGCGTCAGCTCGTGTGGCGCGCGTTCTTCGATCGGGATGTCCGCGCCGGTGGCGGTTGACAGGTCGATCGTCGAGGTCGGCAGCGCGACGTAGAAGGGCACGCCAAGCGCGTGTGCGACGAGCGCCAGCGGGAAGGTGCCGATTTTGTTGGCGGCGTCGCCGTTTGCCGCTACCCGGTCGGCCCCAACGATGACCGCCTGAACGTCGCCGCGCGCCAGCACCGTGGCGGCCATGTTGTCGGCGATAACGGTGACCGGCACACCAGCGCGCTGCAGCTCCCAGGCGGTGATGCGCGCGCCCTGGAGCAGCGGACGGGTTTCATCGGCGTAGACATGCAGTTGGACGCCGCGCTGGTGGGCAACGTAGATCGGAGCTAGCGCCGTGCCGTAGCCGGAGGTTGCCAGGCCGCCCGCGTTGCAGTGGGTCAGGACCGCGCCATCGCGCAGGAGCGTTGCACCATGCTCGCCGATCGCCCGCCCAGCGGCGCGGTCTTCGGCCAGGATCGCGTCGGCCGCGGCCCGCACCCGGCGTTTCAGTGCGGGGATATCCGGTTCAAACGACGCTTCGACATGCTGGAGCACCCGGTCGACTGCCCAGGCAAGGTTGACTGCAGTCGGGCGCGCGCTCTTCAGGTAGTCGCCGGCCCGTTGGAGGTCGGCCAGGAGCGCGCTTCGACTTGACGCTGTGGATGTACCAGCGGCGACGACGAGCCCATATGCGGCTGCGATGCCGATCGCCGGAGCGCCGCGTATGCGCAGTGAGTGGATCGCCTCCCACATCGCTTCGACAGTCGTAACAGTGATGTAGTGGGCAGTTTCGGGCAAGCGTGTCTGGTCGAGGATGCGGATTGTAGCCTCCTCGGCAATGAGTGGTTCAACCGGTAGTTGCAGTGGTGCGTTCACGAGCGCCTACTCGCCGCGCAGGTATTTCACGACGTTCTCGTTCGTATCGTGCGCCATTGCCAGGCCGTTGATGACGGTCGAGATGCCAGAGAAGTATTGCAGCACTCCCAGTGCTTCCAGCACCTCGGCGTCGCTGAACCCCAGGCGCTTGAGGCGAGCGGTGTGTGTCTCGATCCCGAACTGGTTGTTCGCCAGTGTCACGGTCGCCCAGGCAAGGAACTCTTTGATTGTCGGGTCGAGCGCCCCTTCATCCATTATCCGACGGCGGTGCTCGACCGCTGCTTCGAGGACGGTTGGGTTGTTCCCCAGGACTTTGTAGATATTCGGCACCTGGCCGTTGCCGAAGCCGGCTTTGATCTCGGCATAGGCGGCGCGTACGCGCTCGTCAGCGTCTTCTTCCTCGAGATACGGCAGTGTTGGCATGGTTACCCTCCACGTCAGTAGCAAAGCCCAAGATGCAACGGCTGGGGTTGGACCATTGGTGTGGGGCGCTGCTTCGTGCTCCAACCCTGTTACCCACTGCCTGGCAACGCACGCTAAAAGCGCAGAACCATGACACGGTGGGGAATGCCGCCCATATGGAAGATGCTGCCGACCGTCTCAAACCCCAGCTGTTCGTAGAACCCGATTGCGTGGGTCTGGGCGTTGAGCATGACATAATCAGCGCCGTCCCGTTCGGCGCGCGCGATCATGGCCTGCATGAGCGCCTTGCCGATTCCGCCGCCGCGGGCATCGGCACGCACAGCGACCCAGGCGATCTGCCCCTCGTTGCCGATCATCGTCAGTCGCCCGACGCCGACCGGCCTGCCGTCACGATAGGCGAGGTAATGCAGGCTGATGTCGTCATCCGGGTCATTGCGGGCGTCGTCGGTTAGACGCTGTTCTCTGACGAACACCTCGTCGCGGATGCGGTAGATCAGTTCCATGCGCTCCGGGTCGTCAACCAGGTGCAGGATGATCGGAGCGAGGACGTTACCGGTGGACATGGGACCCGACCGCATCAATCTGTTCGAGCGCCTGTGTCCAATCGGTGATCCGCGCGCGCCAGGTGGAAATGTCGTCGTGCGCCCGCTGGTAGGCCAGCGCCACTTGTCTGGGGGCAGTGCCGCCGGGGATATCGCGCGCGTTCACCGAGGCGGCCAGCGTGACGTCAGGCGGGGTTTCAGCAAAGACGGGGTGAACTGCCGCCCACTCGGCGGCGTCCAGGGATTCTAACGTGCGCTCGTGCGCGACACACTGGGCAACCAGCCGCCCGACGATTTCATGCGCTTCTCGGAACGGCACTCCCCGCCGGGCGAGCTCGTCCGCGACATCGGTCGCGAGCGAGAAGCCGCCGATCGCGGCGGTGGCCATGCGCTCGGGGCGCATCGTCAGCGTATCGAGCATTGGCGGCAACACCCGCAAAAGCGCCAGCACCGTGTCATAGGCGTCGAAGAACCCTTCTTTGTCTTCCTGCAGGTCCTTGTTGTAGGTGAGCGGTAAGCCCTTGGCGACGGTCAGCATGCCCATCAAATGGCCATAAACGCGCCCGGATTTGCCGCGCATGAGCTCAGCGACATCAGCGTTCTTCTTCTGCGGCATGATGCTTGAGCCGGTCGAAAAGGCGTCGGCCATCTCGGCGAAGCCGAACTCGGAGGTCGTCCAGAGGATCAGCTCCTCGGCGATGCGCGAGAGGTGCATTGCGATCACGGCGAAGGCAGCTAGCGTTTCGATGACGAAGTCGCGGTCGGAGACGGCATCGAGCGAGTTGCTGCTCGTGCCGGCAAACCCCAGCAGGTGGGCCGTCAGTTGGCGGTCGATCGGGTGGGTGACGCCCGCCAGCGCGGCAGAGCCGAGTGGCGAGACGTTTACTCGGCGGTAGGCGTCGGCAAGCCGGTCGATGTCACGCAGGAACATGACTGCCCAGGCGTGGGTGTGATGGGCAAAGAGGATGGGTTGGGCACGCTGCAGGTGGGTGTAGCCCGGCATGATCGCGGTAGCGTAGCGCGAGCCGAGGCGCAGGGCGGCATCGGCAGCGTCGAGCAACGCCAGCGCGATGGTCGCGATAGCCTCACGAGTCCACATGCGGAAGTCGAGGGCCACCTGGTCGTTGCGGCTGCGCGCAGTGTGCAGCCTCCCGGCGGTTGGGCCAATCAGCGCGTGGAGCCGGCGCTCGACCGCCATGTGGATGTCCTCGTCGGCGACATCGAAGACGAACGTGCCCCCCTCGACCTCCTCCAGCACCTGCCGCAGCCCGGCGACGATCGCTTGAGCATCCGCCTCGGTGATGATGCCCTGGCGGCCAAGCATGGTGGCGTGGGCGATCGAGCCGATGATGTCGTGGCGGGCAAAGCGGCGGTCGAACGGGAGTGATGCGTTGAGCTGATCGACGAGCTCATGGGTCGGCTGAGAGAAACGACCACCCCAGAGCTTGTTGGAACCAGTGGAACTGCTCACGGCCCCCCCTCAGCGGCAAGCGCGACCGGCACAGGTACGTTCAACGGCTTGCCGAGGTTGTCGACGGTCACGACGGCTGGGTCGAGCTCAGCCTCGCTCATCACCGCATCGCGCACGAGGACGCGCTTGAAGGCAGCGATGGCGACCTCCAGCATGCTGTCGTCGGGCGGGCGGGTCGTCAGCCGTTGCAGGGCGATGCCAGGCGAGAGGATCCAGCGCACCAGTCGGTTGCCGTAGTGGGCCGCCCCGAAACGGATGACCTCGTACCCAATGGCGGCGATGAACGGCACGAGCAGGATGCGCGATGCGATACGCCAGAAGAGCGGTGGCCGGCCGAGGAGCGCGAAGACAAAGATCGAGATGAGCACGACGATGAGCAGGAAGCCGGTACCGCAACGGATATGCGTCAGGCTGTGCTTGCGCACGTTCTCGACATCGACCGGCACACCAGCCTCGTAGGCGTTGATCGTCATGTGCTCGGCGCCGTGGTAGCCGAAAACGCGCCGGATGTCCTCAACGCGCGCAATGAGCGCCATGTAGCCGATCAGGATACCCAGGCGGATGCCGCCCTCGATGAGGTTGCTGACAAAGTCGGACGCGATCCAGCGGTCGAGGAACCAGATCACGACAAGCGGTAGGACAAAGAAGAGTGCGATCGAGAACATCAACGACACGGCAACCGTCAACCAGAGCAACGGCCCAGTGATGGTCGATGGCTCTTCGCTTGGCTCTTCGCCCTCAATCTCCTCCTGCAGCCCGACGTTGGCCGAGAACATCAGCGCCTTCATACCGAGCAGCAGGGTATCCCAGAGGACGACCGCGCCGCGCACGAACGGGATGTTGCGCACGCGGCGCAACACCGGACCCGGTTTGAGGTCCTCTTCGTACACGACGATGTGGCCCTCCGGGTGGCGGACGCCGACTGCCATGGAGTTGCGCCCGCGCATCATGACGCCCTCCATCACTGCTTGGCCGCCGTAGTAGTAGGGTTTCGACGTGGACATCGTTCCCGATCCAGCCATTGCCGGGCAACCCGGACCGAACCGCGCGTTGGCAGCAACGATTCTATCAGCCGCATTCGCGCGGGTAAGGCGAGCGTATGCCGGCATGGTGCGGTGG
>QEUZ01000299.1 GCA_003577355.1 Chloroflexota bacterium
GCGTGCGCTCGCGCAATTGCCCCTCAAAAAGCGCGTTGACGACGTCATCGGCTCCTTGCACAGTGCGCGGCTGGCCGAGTCGGTGAAAGGCGTGCTCAATGCTGCCGAAGTACGCGATCTCCGCCGGCTGCCTTGGGTCAGGTTGGTCGAGGAAGAGCAGATAGTCCCCGCCGCGCACCTTGGTCAGTAGCCGCGAGCTGTGGCTGGCCAGCACGATAGTGGTGCCATGACGGCGCAAGTCGTCGAGCAACTGCACCACTACATCCTCAACGCGCGGCTCGACGTTGGATGTCGGCTCGTCCAGCACGAGCAGCTCAGCTTCCGCCAGCAGCTCAGCGGCGAGACGCGCGCGCTTGAACTGTCCCTCTGAGAGGCTGCCGACCTGCCGGTTGGCACACTCTTCCAGTTGCAACGAGCGGATAACCTGCCCCGCATTGGTGCGACGCCCCTGGCGCGGCTGGGGACGCAACTTCTCGATAAACCAGAGCGCATGCCGCAAGCGGAGTTCACGGTGTAAGTTGTCCTCCCGCGGGACGTAGGCGATGCTCTTGCCCAGCTGCTGGTAGTTGTCGTACAAGTCGGCGCCGAAGAAACGCACCGATCCCTGGGCGGCAAAGCGCAGGCCGGTCAGAGCGTTGAGGAGCGTGGATTTCCCGGCGCCACTCGGCCCCATGATGACCAACAGCGCGCCACGCGGTAGCTCAAAGGCGACATCACGCAGGATGACCTTGCCACCGGAGCCGGTGATCGTCAGTGGCTGGGCGCGGTCCACCCCGATCCAGCTCATCGGCCGCCACTACCCTGTCGCACACCATCTATGCATGCAAGAAGAGCCAGTGTCGCCGTAGTCATGGTCGATGTCAACGGCATCTTCGCTCTCTTCGCGCTCGCGCTCGGCTGTACCCAAACGTGTGGAGGTCGTTGATCGGCGGACCGGCCTCAGTCCAGGCGCCGGGCTCTACCCAACGCACAGCAGCCGGCCACGTGGCCGGCTGCCGCACACGAACGCCCCTGCGTACGACCGCATGGCCCCACCCGGGCTACTCCCAGGGCAACCGCTCACCACTAGGTGTCGCACCGTTCTGCCCGACTAGCGCCGGTTCGCGCTCACCCTGCGCCCGTGTCTGCACCACCGACCCATCCGTCGGTTCAGCAGGCTCTGCAGCGGGCGTATCTGCCACGGGTTGCTTCGCCTCCGGCAGCTCACCCGCCTCAACGGCCTCCGGTTCGTTAGCGTCGAGCTCGCCGCCAACCTCCGGCAGCTCCGGAAACTCGTCAATCGGCGAGATGTGCAGCTTCTCCCGCACCCCGCTGAACGACGCCAGCCAGTTCACCAATCGCCGGCCGAGCGCTGCCGGCACCCGCCAGATCGCCACGACCAGCTTCGCCAACCGGTTCAGCACCAGCACGATCGCGTGCAACAGCACGAACAACCCCTGCGCCAGCAACCGCAGCACACCCAGCCCGATCACGATCAGTGCCCCGACACTCGACGTCAGGTACCAGCCGGTAATCGCGACGGTCACCGTCAGCAGGCCCATCAGCAGCATCGCGAACAGGTTCTCAAGCACCGCGCTGGACGCACCCCGCAAGACGAACTGCCGCCACAGCCCGATGACCAACGCGCCGAAGACCGCCAACGCGAACAGTGCCAGCAGCCCGTACCGGGCGACCTTCAGCCCCCGGTCCGACAGGTTACCCCACGGCTGCCGCGTCGGCCCCAGGAACCACGCATCGAACACCAGCGCCAGCAGCGCCGTCACCGTCACCCCCCACAGCACACCCAGCTGCAGGTCAAGGTGCGGCACCGGCGACCCGGAACCCGGCAACCCGAAAAAGCCTCGCAGTGTGATCGCCATCAGCGAGATGTCGCACACCAGCATGACCACCCACAGGACGAAGAAGATCGCCGGGATGGTCACCGCCCACAGCCTGCTCGCGCTGCGCTCCCCGCGCTCGGAGAAGACCAGCGCGCCGAGCGTCCGCTCGACCGCGGCGTCCAGGACCCACACCGCGCGCCGCAACCCCTGCGCCAAGCGCACCAGCGGCGACGCAACGATCTCGAACGGCAACGCCAGCATGTCGGCAACCGGGCGGTACGTCCAGGCCATCACCGCCCCAGCCAGCGGCGCGACGAACAGCAATGTAACGAGCAGGTCGAGAGTCATGGCACACCATCCGTTTCATCTAGCGCGTTCCGTGGCCGCCGCGACCGTCGCGGCTCCACAGCTCGTTCGTTCCGCCTTAGCGCCCCTCGCCCGTCACCTGCAGCCCCACGTCCGGGGGCAGAAGGTCGGCCAGAGTCAGCAGTTGCGATGCCGCCGGGTCGTAGAATTCGACGTCCTGCGTCCCCGCGTTCCCAAACTGCCGCAACCAGTGCTGCGTCCGGAAGTACCAGCCGTCAGCCTGCCCAGCGTTATCCGACGGCAGGTCGATCACTCGCACACGCACACCGCTCAGGTCCAGGTTCGGGCTCACCTGCTGTTCGCCGGTGCCATCCAGGTCGCTGGCAATAATCAACAGCTTGCGCCCCTCGTACTCAGCCATGCGCTCGGCGGCGCGACTGATGCACCCCAGGGCATCCAGGGTCGCCCGCGCAGCCACCGACAGCCTCGGCCGGAACGCCCGCAGCATCTCCCCGAACTCCCGCGCACGCGCCAGCTCGGCCCCGGCCACAGCCTGATGCGTCGACTGCGCGGCAGCGAACGCCGTCGCGTTGGCCGCGTTGGCCGCGTCCACCGCCAGCGCCTCGGCCGTCGCCAACCGTTCGGCCTCGCGCTTGCCCTGCGGGTCGATCAGCCCGCTCGTCGCCGTCGGTGGCACGGTCAACGTCGCAGGTGGCTCCTCCGCGGGCGCCACCGGGCGCAGCTCGAAGACGCCGATCAGGTTGCTGTCGGGAAACGAGTTGGCGCTCATCATCGCCACGAACACCGTGCCGGCGCCACCGCCAGGCGCCGCCAGTGCCTCCACGCCATCGGCAACCAGCCCCAGCGCATGCTCGCGATACTCCGCCGGATATCCATCGCTGAAATCGACGCAAACCTGGATCATCAGTGGCGTCGCACTGCTCCGCCACTCGGCCGGCTCCCACAGCGGGATCGCTGGCGGCGCGCTGACCTCCGCCGACTCACTCGCCGGGTCAACTAGCGAGCAGCCGACCAGCGCCAGCAACCCAAGCCCCCTAATAACCCCGCCAAGCCGCCGCACGACGACCACCCCAAGGTACGACCACAGTCCCCTGTTGGTGTTCATGCGCTGTCCCTTCATCATCGCCCCCCGCCCTGCGAGCGGTAGCACTCCAGAAAAACATCCCGCCGCATCCGAAACGTGGAGCCGCGGCTACGCCCCGGACCACGCAGGCAGAGGAACTCGACCGTCCCCCGCGAGACCTTCAGCACCCGCACCAGCCACCCCGGGTGGCTCGTCGTCGCTGTCGTCCAGATCTCACCCGCTTCGACCGTGGAACCGTTCGCTGCCATGGCGCCTCCTCGTCATCCGCGTATCGCCTCTATTGGGTTTCACGGAGGAATTGGGAAAACACGCTCATCCCACCCGCTCGAGAACGAGCGCCGCTGAGCTTGACGCTGAGGCATCCGGTGTCAGCGCGATCGATTCGCCACGGGCCAGGTCGAAGATGGCGAGTTGCTTATGGCGCTGCCCGAGCCTCCAGGCAGCCTCGCGGTCGTCGAGCACGGTCGAGACATCCAGGTAGACCAGTCCCCGCTCGACCCAGGCGCCCAGGAACTGCTCTGGCCGCTGCAGCAACGCGTCGTTCATGGCGATGAAGCGCTGCAGACGCTCTGGAGAGAAGTCATCGAGCGGGATGCTGACCTCACAGTCCGCTGCGCTCGCGACAGCAAACCCGCGCACCGGCTCCCGGCCGCTGCGCAGGTCAATCGTCAGCCCACCCTGCCGCGCAATCCGCTCGCAGAGCTCATCAGTCGTCGGGATCGCCATGACACCGTCCTATCCAGCAGGAACCTGATCCTGTTGGATAGGACGGTCGAATTGGGAAGGGGTAGAGAGGACAGCGCCAGGTCAGGCGCTGCTGGCGGGAGTCGTCTCCGCTGGGAACAGCTGCACCTCGCGCCGGCGCAGGTCCGCGTGGAGCGGCTGCAGCCGGTCGAGTTGGATGCCATCGCGAGGAGGCGACGCGCCGAGCCGGCCGGTAAGCCAGTCGAGGTAGTGTTCGATCGCTGCATACCCCTCGCGGAACGGCGCCACGGCGCTGTCGATCGGCTTGCCGTCGTCATCCAGCTGCGCAACCCGCACCCGCGCCCCCTCCGGCAGGAAGCGCGCCGGCAGGAACGTCTGCAGCACGACGATCTGCTCCCCAACCTGCTTGGCGCTGAGGAAGAGCGGGCTGGCCCGCCGGCCAAGCACGCCCGTGCCATCCTCCTGCGCCTGCTCCAGCGTCACACCCGCCCGCAGGGCATCCACCCGCACGTTGCCGTACTTGGGGAAGTAGTAGTTGTGCGGCGCACCAAACACCATCCGCCGCGGGAAGTCGTCCAGCTCATCCGGGCGTGGCCCGGCCTCCAGGAAGCCCAACACCACGCCACGATCCTGCTCGAACAACTGCGTACCCGGCTCAGTCCAGTCATACGCGTCCCGCCAGCCCCGCCACGCCAGCATCGCCCGAGCGGCATCCCCCAGCCCCTTGCGCCAGTTGGGCCAGGCCGGCGATGCCAGCACCCGCGACCGAGTCGAAAATGCCGTGTGTTCCGGTAGAGCGCTGAGTGGGGCCACCATCGCACCCAGTCGTGCCGGGATCACGGAGAGTAGTTCGTCAACCGTCGCATATTCCTGCACGTACCCGTCGCCGAGCGGCGAGTCGAGCGCGACCAACTGCACCGAGCCGAACCCCCGCCGCGAACGGCCGCCAATCCCTCCGAACATGCACAGCGCCCACAACGCGTCTGCTACCACCCGCATATCCTCCGTCCGAGCGTGCGGCCCGAAGCGGCACCTGACCGTGAATTCCGTCCCCGCCTCTGGGTCTAGCCACTCCCGCACCGTCCAGTTACCGTCTTTGCGTCCGTCAATCAGCCCACGGCCCAGATAGGCGACCTGCCCCGGCCAGCTCACTCGGCCAACCCGCTTGAACTCCGGCACGTCATCCACCATCAGCCGCATCACCGAGCCGGCGCTCGTCGTCCCGAAGATACGCCCCTCATCAGCGGGCGGCGTGCAGGCCGGCTCCGGGTGCAGCGCCCGATGCCAGAAGCGCAGCAACCCCTTGATCGTCTCCGCGCGGATCTCCCCCCGCATCGCCGGCCTGCCCCGCCGTCCCTCGCGACCACGCCGCACGGGCGCTCCCGCCGTACTGACTTCCTCCGCGGGCACGCGCTCCTCCGCACCCTCGCTAAAGAGCGGCGTAATCACGCGCAGAGTCGCCGTCAACGTTTCCCCCACCTGGACAACCTCTCACGAGACGAATACAGCGCACGTAGGCAGACGAGCGCCGTAGCGGAAGGCTTCTTCAGACGTCCAAAATCCGGGATGAATCGGGACGGCAAGTACAGGGGTTCTAACCCGCCGTAGCGGAAGGCTTCTTCAGACAAGGTTGAGGTAATTGTTGTCCTTGAGAGGGACGAGGGTGCCGAAAACGGTTCTAACCCGCCGTAGCGGAAGGCTTCTTCAGACCTCTGGAGGAGATGCGGAC
>QEUZ01000300.1 GCA_003577355.1 Chloroflexota bacterium
GGGCGGCGGCGTTGACGTTGAACGGTTGTTTGACCTTCCAGACCTGCTCGGCGAGCCATCTGGGCAGGATCCCATAGCCGACCCGCAATCCGGCCAAACCCGACCACTTCGAAAACGTGCGCAGGATAACTAAGTTATCGAACTCACGCGTCAATGGCAGAACCGTCTTGCCCGCGAACTCGTAATAGGCTTCATCTACGACGATCAGCGCGCCTGTCTGAAGCAATTGCACGATCTGCTGGTTAGTCGCCAGATTGCCCGTCGGATTGTTTGGTGAGCAGACAAAGACGAGCTTGGTGTTGGAGTCGACCGCTGCCAGCAGCGGCTCCATATCTAAGTCGAAGCTCTCAGTGCGGGGAACTGAAACGGCACGCCCATTGTGCAGTTCCGCTCGCACGCGATAGACGCCGAATGTTGGCGTCGGAATGACAACGACATCACCAGGATCGACCGTCGTCAGCATGATGAGGTCGATGAGTTCGTCCGCACCGGAGCCGAGCAGAATGCGGTCGGGGTGGACTCCCGCATAGGCAGCGATCCGCTCGCGTGCCACCGTCGCCTGTGCGTCCGGATAGAAGTGGAACCGGTCGAACGTGGCGAGCGCCTCCTGGACGAGGATTGAGCAGCCATAGGGGTTCTCATTGGAATCGAGCTTCAGGATTTGGTCGAGTGGCATCCCGAGCCGTTGGGCGAGCAACGCCGGGTCTTCAACGGCATGGTACGGGCGTAGACGCTGTACCGTTTCACGCACCAGACGACCCGTTGAGACCTGATCGGACATGCCCGTAGACCTTCTTTCCGCTTGTTCCAACTGATAGCGTAACATCGCTCAAGATGGGCGGGCAATGTGCCGCTCTACGACTTGGCACGGCGACACGCCCTATACTTTTCGAAGCATGAGATGCGTGCAACGACAACCGATGAACGCACAGCGCGGGTTCATTGGACACGCCGGCTTGTGCTGCACGCTATTGGCCGCCGTGTTGCTGCATCTTGCGATCGCCCCAGTCACCTCAGCGGCGCCTGCGCCATACTCTGACGGTAACCGCCCACAGGCTGTGATCGCAGCTTCCGCTGGCCTCGCGGTGGACCTGACGACCGGCGTCGAGCTGTTCGCCCAGAATGCGGACCAGCCTTTACCGCCGGCGAGCACGATCAAGCTCGTTACGGCCCTTGTCGCGTTGGAGATGCTCGATCAAAACGCGCGAGCGACGGTCAACCCAGATGAAGTGCTTGACGGCGAGCAGTATTCCGTCATGGGCTTGTTGCCTGGTGACGAACTGAGCGTTCGCGACCTGCTCTACGGACTGTTATTGCCATCCGGCGGTGACGCCGCTTTGGTGTTGGCGCGGATTGGCGGCGCAAAACTCGACCCGCAAACCACCGATGCCGTCGGGCGATTTGTCGAAGAAATGAACCGGTGGGCGCTGCGTCACGGACTCACCAATAGCCACTTCGTCAACCCTACGGGCGACGACGCTGAAAACCAGCACGCCTCGGCGCGCGACCTGGCGCGTGTTGCCGCGCTGGTGCTGGACAACTGGCTACTGTCGCGCATCGTTGCGACCAAGGAGACGACGGTTGAGATCGCCGGGCCGAACGCGCGCGTTCTCACCATTGTCAACACCAACCAGTTGCTTGGAAGCCCCGATGTCTACGGGTTCAAGACAGGGACAGATGAGCTTGCGCGCCAATGCCTCGTTGCCGGGTTCTGGCGGGGCGACAACCGCATCGTCACCGTCGTGCTGGGGAGCGAGGACCGCTATGCCGATACGCAGGCGCTGCTCGACGATGTAGACGGTCGCTACCGCTGGGTCGCTCTGGGCATCGGCGCTTCGTCGCTCGGAGCCAACTAGGCGGTGACCGGAGCCGGGTTAACCTTTCGAGTGCGCCGGACGGTGCTGATGACCCAGGAACAAGCTGCGTCCGTCACCTGGGAGCTCGTCACCAGCGAGCGGCAGTCAATCGGTGGGCGCGCTGGGTATGTGCGTTTCGTGCTCGGGTCGCGGGAGTTTGCCCGACTCTCGGTATACTCGCGTGTAGCGCCGGTCTAGACCGTCCACATTCGGCGCGAGATGGAGCGGAAACTCATGGAACGCCTGCAGCGCGTCCTCGCCTCCCGCGGTGTCGCATCGCGTCGCAAAGCTGAAGAGCTCATCACGAGCGGTCGCGTTCGAGTCGATGGGAAGGTCGTGCGCGAACTAGGCGTGCAAGTCGATCCGGAGCGTCAGAAGATCGAAGTCGACGGGAAGCTGCTCCCCATCTATCGGCATCGCTACATCCTGCTGAATAAGCCGGCGGGTTACATCACGACGACATCCGATGAGCGCGACCGACGTACTGTGATGGACCTTGTGCAGGTTTCTGAGCCAGTCGTGCCAGTTGGTCGGTTGGACCGACCAACCGAAGGTTTGCTGCTGCTCACGAACGATGGCGACGTTGCCTACCGGCTGACGCATCCGCGTTTCGAGATCGATAAAGAGTACGAGGCACTGCTCGACGGACACCCTCCGGCTGCGGTGCTCGAACGAGTCCGCAGGGGCATCGTGATCGATGGGGAACGGGCGTCTCCGTCGAGCGTTCGACCGATCAAGAACTTGGACGAAGGAACGGTCGTACGTATCGTGTTGCACGAGGGGCGCAACCGCATTGTCCGGCGCATGTTCGAAGAAGTCGGTTACCCGGTCCTGAAACTGGTGCGCACACGCATCGGCCCCTTGCAGCTTGGCTCGATTCCGCGCGGTAAGTGGCGCGATATCACCGACGGCGAGCTCGAACAGCTGCGAGAGGCGCTGCACTTGGGCGAGGAAGACGTCGCTACCGCGCGGCGTCAGGATCGTGGTCGATCTAGCCGCCCTCCCGGGGACCACGCAGCGGAGCGTCGTCCCGACGACTGGCGCGGTGGCCGACGGCAGCCACGCAGTTCTGATTCGCGAGAGCGAACGGCGGCGCATGGTGGGCGCGGCCCGCGACCGGAAGTACAGCGCGATCAACCCCGTCGCTCGGGACAGCGCCAAGACCGGCCACAGCCGCAAGAGCGCCGCCCCGAAGGACCAGCACAATGGAGAGACGATAGCTTGCCACGCCAGCGGGGGCCACAGCGTACAGAGAGTCAACCGCGCCAGAGTGGACGCGGGCACAGTGACCGCGGGAGGAAGGACGCTCCCCGAACTGAGCCGGCTGTGACTCAGGGGTCGCATCAAGGCAGGCGGAACGAGGGCGCTCCTCGACGACCGGGCGACGAGCGTCGATCCAGTTCTGACCAACGGCCTCGCTCCGGTACGCGGCCACACGTCCGGCCGGCTGCTCCAGCGGATATCGAGCCAACCCAGCTCAAGCCACCAGTAGAGCAGCGACACGCCCCGAGGCCAGAGCCTGCCGACTCGGCGCCGCGCGAGGTTGCGCAGAAGCCCCGTGGTGGCGCCCGCAAGGTGCGTGGCAGTGCGCATACCATTGTGCGCACGCGGGACCGCCGCAACGATGCGCCCGGCGCTCCCTGACAGGCAACGGATGACTGAGATACCGGGACGGTTCACCATTGCGATAGACGGACCGGCGGGAGCCGGTAAGAGCACCGTCGGTGAACGGCTGGCAAAGCGGCTGCATGCGGTGTACTTCGACACTGGTGTGTTGTACCGGGCGGTCACACTTGCGGCGTTACGCCGGAACATCCCACCAGACGACGCAGACGCACTGGCGGAACTGGCCGGCAAGCTCGTCGTTGCCGTAAAGCGACCATCCTGTGACGACGGAAGGCAGAGTGACGTCCTGATTGACGGAGAGGACGTTACCTGGGAGATCCGCAGTGCGAGCGTCGATCACAATGTCTCCGAGGTTTCAGCGCACCCTGGGGTACGTGCAGCATTGCTCGACGCGCAGCGCCGGATCGGGCGCTCGGGGCGCGTCGTAATGGTTGGCCGTGATATTGGCACGGCTGTTCTGCCTGATGCTGAAGTGAAGATCTACCTCCTTGCGTCGCTACAGGAGCGGGCACGCCGGCGTTATGAGCAGTTGCGCTTCGCCGGCAGCACTCCCGACTTTGACGACATTCTGGAAGAAATGCGGCGGCGCGACACAATCGATTCGGAGCGTGCGGCTAGCCCATTGCGTCCTGCTGCCGACGCAGTGCTGGTCGACACCGACGGATGTTCCATTGATGATGTGGTCGACCGCATAGCCGCGATCGCCGAGGTGCGCCTCGGAGACGTTGTTGAAGCCGGGCAACCGACGTGATCGACCCGGCGTTCGATCGAAGGCTGAGTCCCCGCCGGCGGTGGAAGCATTTGCTGTGGTTTACCGCCCGGCTCGTGATCCTCCCGCTCTTGTTCGTCACGTTGCGCTTGCGCGTGCATGGGCTGAAGCATGTCCCGCGCTCGGGTGGAGCTATCGTCGTGAGCAACCACATCGACTTTTTCGACCCGGTACTGATTGTCGCTGGAGCGCCACGTCCGGTGCTGTGGATGGCGAAATCTGAAGTGTTCAACTACCCGGTGTTGCGCTGGTTTGCAAGGCAGGCGGGTGCATTCGCCGTCGAACGCGGCACCCCGGACCGCTCGGCGCTGCGCCATGCCGAAGCCCTGCTCGCCGAAGGTATGCTGGTCGGCATGTTCCCCGAAGGCACTCGATCGAGGACCGGTGGATTGATCGCCCCGTTCTCTGGTGCGAGTATGGTTGCCGTGCGCAGTCGAGCGCCGATCATCCCTTGTGCAATCGTCGGCAGCGAAGCGCTACCGTTGCGTGGGTTTGCGCCGCATCGGCCCGGTCGCTGGCCACGAATCGACATCCTGTTCGGGGAGCCGTTCACTCTTGCTGCGACACGTCCTGATGGCACGCGCTGGAGGCTGGAAGAACTCACAGACGCAATGATGATCGAAGTCGCGCGGCTCCTGCCGCCCGCATACCGTGGAGTGTACGCAGACCGGTGTGCCGTACCTCACCCTGCAGTCCAGCGCGAAGCTGGCAGTGGAGTGGCCGCATGAGCCAGAACCCGCTCGACGGTATCCGTCGGAGACAACCCCGCCCGCGGCGCGCATTTCCTGACGCCCAATACGCTGCGGTGGTACTCGAACCACAAGCAGCCTGGGTGGCGGAGAAACTGGGTGAGCATGTCCGCGACATCTGGATCGCCCACGCGGTCGTGCTGGCCGAACAGCGTTCGATCGCGGTTGACGTTGCGGCATCTGCGCTCAAACAGCTCGTCGCTGCAGATCTGGCTGGGGTCAACGAGCTGGGATCGCTGCGGCATGCCACAGCAGCGTTCGACCACATTGTTGCAACCATCGAGCATGGGGCGTTACGACTTGGGACAGCACCAGACGAAATCAGCGCAACGGCGCTGCGCATGTTCATGCGTGGACGCGCGCTGGATCTGTTCGACGCTGTGCTGGACGTTCGGGAGGCGCTCGCAACCGTCGCAAGTGGGCACCTGAACACGTTACTCGTGCTAAGTTCCGCTGGCCAGAGCAGCCAGCCATCCAGCTTGGGGCACTACCTCGTCGCGCAGATTGGACCTCTCCTGCGTACCGCTCGTCGTCTGCGTGAGGCTTGGAGCCGGTTGAACCTGTCTCCGGTTGGAGCGGTTTCAGGAGTATCGACAGCCGTGCCGTTGCGGCGAGAACGTGCCGCTGAGCTGCTGGGATTCGACAACCCGCTTGAAAATA
>QEUZ01000301.1 GCA_003577355.1 Chloroflexota bacterium
CATCATCCTGACGGGCGGTCCCCACAGTCTGGGAGACACAGGGAAACGGGGGAGGCGAACCGAGTATGGCCGAGATGGCTGCCACATCGACGTCCGACGCTCCGGCGCAAGGCCGCCTGACGATCGGCGTCCCCAGAGAGATTGTCGATAACGAGCGCCGCGTTGCGTTGGTCCCGGACACCGTCAAGCGGCTGACTGCCGATGGCGTGCGGATCCTGGTCGAGGCGGGGGCCGGTACGAGCGCCGGCTTTGTCGATTCCGCCTTCGAGGTGGCCGGCGCGACGATCGTGCCGGATGCCCGTGCCGTCTATGGCCAGGCGGATCTGATCCTCAAGGTGCAGAAGCCGGAACCGTCCGAGCTGGCGCTGTTGCGCTCTGGCACAACCCTGATCTCGTTTCTCCAGCCGCTAGTCAACACCGACCTGGTGCGCGAGCTGGCCCGGCGAGGGGTGACCTCCTTCAGCATGGACGCCATTCCGCGCACGACCCGCGCCCAGTCGATGGATGCACTGTCCTCGATGAGCACCATCGGCGGTTACAAGGCGGTGCTGCTGGCGGCCGATTTCCTGCCAAAGTTCTTCCCGTTGCTGATGACGGCGGCCGGCACGATCCCACCGGCGAAGGTGCTGATCGTTGGCGCTGGCGTGGCCGGGCTGCAGGCCATCGCGACCGCCCGCCGGCTCGGCGCGGTGGTCGAGGCCTACGACACCCGCCCGGTGGTGAAGGAACAGGTCGAAAGCCTCGGGGCCAAGTTCGTGGAAGTTGACATGACCGGCATCGAAGCGCAGACGCAGGATGCCGGCGGCTATGCCCGCGAGGCCTCGCCAGAGCTGCTGCGCCGCCAGCAGGAGGCCATGACCAACCGCGCTATCCGCTCCGATGTCGTCATCACCACGGCGCTGGTGCCGGGACGCCCGGCCCCCAAGCTCATTTCCGAAGAGACAGTGCGCCAAATGCAGCCAGGTTCGGTGATTGTCGACCTGGCGGCGGAAACCGGCGGCAACTGCGAGCTGACCGTGCCGGGTGAAATCGTCATCCGCCACGGCGTTACCCTGATCGGCCTGCTGAACCTGCCCAGTTCGATGCCCTACCACGCCAGCCAGATGTATTCGAAGAACCTGCAGAACCTGCTGGCGCTGATGGTGAAGAAGGGCCAGTTCAGCATCGACATGTCCGACGATATCGTGGCCGGCACCCTGATCACCAGGGATGGCGAGGTTGTCCACGAAGCGACCAAGGCACGGCTCCAGGCAGCGGTCGGGTGACCTCACTCCCGCAGTCCCCTCTCCCCCGCGGAGCAGGGGAGCATGCGGGTGGGGACAACGACCGCGAGCGTGAACTCCCTCGATTGTGGGGGAGGCGTGAGATTGGGAAAGCGACCGTTATCCTGTACTCCCCCTCTCTGCGCGGGAGAGGGGGCCGGGGGGTGAGGTCACCAGGGGAGGGGAGTTTATGGACGGCGCGTTGTCGCAGGAGTTCATGCTCGGCGTCTACGTGTTCCTGCTGGCGATCTTTCTCGGCGTTGAGCTGATCGGGAAGGTGCCGGCCACACTGCATACCCCGCTGATGTCGGGGACGAACGCCATCCACGGCATCGTGATGCTGGGGGCCATGCTCGTGCTCGGCTTCGCCGACGAGTGGTGGTTGCAGGTGGTTGGGTTCGTGGCAGTCATCCTCGGGGCGGCCAACGTGTTCGGCGGGTTCGTCGTTACCGACCGCATGCTTGAGATGTTCAAGCGCCGGCCGAGCGCGGGTGGAGGCTCCAAGCGATGAGCGACTTCAACCGCACCGACCTGATCGAGATCAGCTATCTGGTCGCCGCCATCTGCTTCATCTTCGGCCTGAAAATGCTCGGCAACCCGACGACGGCCCGGCGCGGCAACCAGCTTGCCGCGGTCGGCATGGGGGTCGCGACGATCGCGACACTCTTTACCGTCGGCTTCAAGACCACCAACATCATCCTGATCCTGGTTGCCATCGCGATCGGCGCGGCCATTTCGTGGTACGCCGCCAAGGCAGTCGCGATGACCGCCATGCCGCAAATGGTGGCCATCTTCAACGGCATGGGTGGCGCGACGGTCGCGCTCGTCTCGGTCGCCCAGTTCACCGGCCATGGCGAGTTCATGCCGCGCGGCGATGTCATTTCGGTCGTGCTCGGCACGATCATCGGCTCGATCTCGTTCACCGGCTCGATCATCGCCTTCCTCAAGCTGCAGGAGCTGCTCAGCGGCCGTGCGATCGTCTACGGTGGCCAGCAGATCGTCAACGCTGTGTTGGGTATCGCCATCATCGTGCTGGCGGGCATCCTGATCGTCCAGCTCCACACCGACACGTCGAACGCGCTGCTGCTGGTGATGTTCGCGCTGGCGCTGGCGATCGGCGCGCTGGTCGTGTTGCCGATCGGCGGGGCCGACATGCCGGTGGTGATCGCCATCCTCAACTCCCTCACCGGTTTGGCAGCCGCTATCACCGGTTTCGAGCTGGATAACCAGGCCCTGATTGTGGCCGGCGCATTGGTCGGCGCCTCCGGCTCGTTCCTGACCCTGTTGATGGCCCGCGCGATGAACCGCTCGGTGACGAACGTGCTGTTCGGCGCGTTCGGCTCCAGCGCGGCGGCCGGCGCTGGCGCGGCAGGCGCTGGTGAAGCCAAGCCGATTCGCGAAACCACTGCCGACGATGTCGGCATCCTGCTGGCCTACGCTCAGAAGGTCATCATCGTGCCGGGCTATGGCCTGGCAGTCGCTCAGGCGCAACACGCCGTGCGCGAGCTGGCCGACACCCTGAAGGAGCGTGGGGTGGACGTGAAGTACGCGATCCACCCAGTCGCCGGACGCATGCCGGGGCACATGAACGTGCTGCTGGCCGAGGCCAACGTCCCCTACGACGACCTGTTCGAGATGGACGACATCAACAACGAGTTCGCGCAGACCGACGTGGCGCTGGTCATCGGCGCGAACGACGTCGTCAACCCGGCCGCCCGCAACGACACGACCAGCCCGATCTACGGTATGCCGATCCTGAACGTCGACCAGGCGCGGAACGTTGTCGTGCTGAAGCGCTCGATGCGCGCCGGCTTCGCCGGTATCGAGAACGATCTCTTCCACGAGCCGCAAACGAGCATGCTCTTCGGCGACGCGAAGGATTCGCTCGTCAAGCTCAAGGCAGCGGTCGATGCGGCGTAGGTGACAGGGGCTATCGGCGTTCAGCAGTCAGCTCTCAGCAGCCAGCGATCAGGAGCGTGACTGTGCGGGAAGACCCAGTTGTGCTGTCATGACGAGCGGAACAGGTGGATACATGGCGCAGACGCTTTGCAACCGCCCGCGACCCCCTGCTCACCGCTCAGGGTGACAGCATCACCTGGGCTATCCGGGCATAGCCGCTCTGGAGTACACGAGATGGTGGTGGGGCCGGTTGAGCGTGGTGCTTGGCCGGCCCCGTGTCATCAGTGGTGAGAGAGTGTGCCGTGGCGAAGCGACTATCGGTTGAGACGACGGTGTACGACCTGCCGAACATCGGCAACCCGCGGGTGTCGCCCGATGGCGCGTGGATTGTCTATGAACGCAGCCAGGGCAAGCGTGGCGATACCCATGCCATCACCCAGCTCTGGCGTTGCGCCATCGACGGCAGCGACCACCTGCAGCTCACCTGGAGCGCGCGCGGCAGCAGCGGCGCAGCCTGGAGCCCCGACGGCTCGCAGATCGCCTACGTGCGGCGCGACGACGAGGGCTGGGCGCTCTACGCCCTGCCGATGCGCGGTGGCGAGGGCCGCGAGATCACCCGTCGCCCCACGGCCATCGAGGGGCTGGCCTGGTCGCCGGACGGCAGCCAGATCGCCTTCGCCAGCTGGTACGACCCGGCCAACCCAGACGCCTCGAAAGAAACGCCAGTCGTCCACGTTATCCGCCGCCTGGAGTACAAGCGCGACGGCTACGGCCTGACCAACGAGGCGCGTCCGCAGGTCTTCGTGGCCGATGTCGAAAGCGGCGCAACTCGCCAGCTCACCAGCGCCATCGCCTTCCACAGCGACCTCGCCTGGGCGCCGGACGGCACGCGCCTGGCCGCGATGGCCACCGGCGACGGCTTCACTGGCCGCATCGTTGTGCTCGACCCAACCGGCATGGCCGAGCCGCTGTGGGCGCCCGACCTCGACGGGCGCGGCGGGCAGCTGGCCTGGACGCTCGACGGCCGGCAGATCCTCGCCATCGCCGCCGCCGGCCACACGATGCAACCGGAGTTCGTGCTCTACACCCCGGCAGAGGGCAGCATGCGCCAGGTCACCACTGACCTGCAGTGCCTGCCGTTCGGCGCGCCGGTTTGGCTCAACGAGACAACCGCCCTGATCGGCGGGCAGGAGCGGGGCGGTAGTGGCCTCTACACGCTGGATACCGCAAGCGGCGCGGTGGAACCAATCGTCTATTGGGAGGCTACCCGCGTCGGCTTCAGCGTCGACGCCGCCGCGCGCTACGTCGTTCAGCCACACACGAGCCTGGAGCACGTCGCGGAGATCGCGGTGTATGACCTGGCAACCGGCGACGACCGGATCATCACCGACTTCGGCGGCCCAGTGCTGGCCGAAACGCCACTGGCCGAGTGGGAAACCCTCAGCGTCGTGCGCGAGGGGCTGACGATCGAAGCCTGGCTGCTCAAGCCCCCCGGCTTCGACCCCAGCCGGAAATACCCGGTGGTGCTGCACGTGCACGGCGGTCCGCAGGGCAACTACGGCTTCCGCTACAACCGCGAAATGCAGCTCCTGGCGGCCGAGGGCTACCTGGTGCTCTTCGCCAACCCGCGTGGCTCCAGCGGCTACGGCCGGCGCTTCACCGACCTCGTGCTGGGCGCCTGGGGGGACGAGGACTACTACGACCTGCTGGCGGTGCTCGACGCCGTGCTGGCCCGCCCCTACGCCGACGCTTCCCGCCAGGGGATCATCGGCCTCAGCTTCGGCGGCTACATGACCGCCTGGGCCATCGGCCACAGCAAGCGCTTCAAGGCCGCCGTCTGCAGTGCGCCGGTGATCGACCTGGAATCCAACTACGGCACCAGCGACATCGGCCCCACCTGGAACCGGCTGGACTACGGCGGCTCGCCACATGAGAACCGCGAATACTACTCCGCCCACTCGCCAATCACCTGGCTACACCGCGCCACAACGCCAACCCTGCTGCTGTGCGGCGAAAACGACCAGCGCTGCCCGATCGGCCAGAGTGAGCAGATGTACGCTGCCCTCAAGGTCGCCGGTTGCGAGGTCGAGTTCGCCCGCTACCCCAACGCCGACCACCTCTGGGGCCTGCGCACCGGCGCCCTGCCCCAGCAGGAGGATGTCCTGAACCGCACCCTGGGCTGGTTTGCGCGGTATTTTGAGCAGTGAGCAGTGAGCGATGAGTGGTGAGCGGTGAGCAGTGAGCAGTGAGCGGTGAGCAGTGAGCAGTGAGCGATGAGTGGTGAGCGATGAGCGGCGAGTGGTGAGCGGTGAGCGGTGAGCGGTGAGTGGTGAGTGGTGTGCGATGAGCAGTGAGCGGTGAGTGTTTGGGGGTGATGGTGATGAGTGGGCAGGCAGGTTGAGGACAGTGCATAGCAGTATTGCAGCGAATCAACCCTCTGGTCACTGGTCACT
>QEUZ01000302.1 GCA_003577355.1 Chloroflexota bacterium
ACGATGAGCACCGGCCCGTCGGTGGTCGTTACCGCTAGTCGCTGTTCTGGGTTCAACCCAGAAAGGATGCCGTCGGTATCGATGTCTATTGCTTCTCGCTGTGTCAAACAACAGCCTCCTGAAGGATTCGAACTTGCACACCGTCCTGGCGCGTTCGTACACGCGATTGTACTCCAGCGCCGCTTGCGGGCCGGTGCAGCAGCTATTCGGGCGGCATGGCCTGCTGACGTGGTCAAGATGAATGTGGGGTGGTATCATGCTCTGCTGGAACCGCGCCGGTGTAGCTCAGCGGTAGAGCAGGGGACTCATAAGCCCTTGGTCGCAGGTTCGATTCCCGCCACCGGCACCTTGCCTTTGGTGACCCGTGCTTCACTGCCGGGTCGTCTTTGTTTCTGCCCCTGATGAATCGGTTGTAGCACCCATGTTATTCCCGCAGGCGAGCAGCAACACCCGGGCGAGACACATTCTCCGCCGGGTCGCGCACTTGATTGCGACAGGTGTCGATGGCCCGGTGGGTGTTGCTTGTTCGGGCGGAACCGACTCAACAGGGTTGTTGTTGGGCGCTGCGCATGCGTGGCAAACCGGCAGGCTGCATCCCTTCGTTGTATTGCATGTCGATCACCGCACACGGCCGGAGAGTGCGGCAGAAGGCCAGCACGTCGCGAGGTTGGCGATGCACCTTGGGGTACCGGTCGAATTGCTTCAGGTCGGCGATGCAACGTCGAAATCCGGATCGCCAGAGGAATCACTTCGCAAACAACGGTATGCAGCCCTCGCTGCGGCGGTGCGCCGACTCGGGTTGACGGGCGTTGTGACGGCTCACACCGTCGATGACCAGGTGGAGACAATCCTCTTGCGGTTACTGGCTGGCACGGGGGCATTGGGTGCAACCGGCATGGCCGCGACGAGTACGTTGAGTACCTGCGAGGGGATGCTTCGGGTCTTTCGGCCGCTCCTTTCGGTGCGACGCGCTGAGCTCAGTACCATTGTTGCTGAGGCCGGGGTCACGCCAGTGGAGGACCCCAGCAACCTTGACACGCGGTACAGACGCAACGCGTTGAGGCAGGAGATCGTTCCGCACCTTGAGCGACATTTCCCGGGATTCTCGGAAGCGTTAGTGCGTTCGGTTGCGCTCTCGGCACAAGACGCCGAGTTTGTTGACGATGTGGCTGCGTCTGTCGCTGAGACTGTCATTACCCGTCACGGTTCTGTGGTGAGCCTATCGCGCGCGTGGGTCGCCGAGTCGCATCCGGCTGTGACTTCGCGTGTGATCCGCTTGGTAGTCAGGGAACTGCTTGGCTCCGTTGACCGGGAGATCGGATACGAACGAACGGAAGCGGTTCGCGCGGCGGCGCGAGGGCGAACGGGCGCAGTCGTCGAGCTGCCGTTCGGCATCCGCGTCGTCGTCGCACGCGGGTCGCTCGATTTCAGTCGGATGAGGAAGACCGATGGCGACACTGGATGACTCGGTATTACACCATGAACTCGACCGGGTGTTGATCGACCAAGACACGATACGCGAACGCGTGAAGCAGCTTGGCCGGCAGCTCGCCGCCGATTATGGCGACAGGCATCCCGTGTTTGTCGGTGTGCTGACCGGAGCGTTCATCTTTATGGCCGATCTTGTCCGGGCCACTCCGATACCTCTGGATATTGAGTTCATGGCCGTTTCGAGCTATGGGAGCGCGACACATACTAGCGGGGTTGTCCGTATTCTGAAGGACCTCGAACAGCCAATTGAGGGGCGTGATGTCGTTATCGTCGAAGACATCATCGACAGCGGGCTCACCCTGCAGTATCTGCTGGACGTCCTGAAGCGTCGGAACCCGCGTAGCGTTTCCGTCGTTGCGTTGTTCAACAAGGTGAAAGCGGAGCGTGGCAACTTGCCCGTTGACTACGTGGGGTTCGATATTCCAGACGAGTTCGTCGTTGGGTATGGGCTCGACGCCGGACGAAGGTTCCGGAATTTACCGTATGTCGCCGTCTATTCGAAGCGATGAAAAGTTCAGCAGAAGAGCGAAACGGGCCGCCTGCTATAATCCATCGGCGTCGTCCCGCGCCCGGCACGTTCCGGGAAACCTCAGCGATGCGCGATGCGGGGCGCGTTGGGAGGGCTTCACATGACTGACAACAAGTGGCTGCGCAACGGTTTTGTCTGGATCATCCTGATCATTGCCGTTGTCGCGCTCTGGTTTACCTTCATGAGCAACGACGGAGAGTCGCGCACAATTAGCCTGCGCGATGTCGCCAGTGCCGTAAACCAGGGGCGAGTTGACCGTCTCGAACTGACCGAGGGGTCGAACGAGATCCGGGTGCACTATAAGAACTCGGAGGAAACGGACACCGCGCGTCTCCCTGATAATGTGACGATATACGAAGCGCTTGAAACGAACGGCGCGAACCCATCCCAGGTTGAAATCAGTATCCGTAACTCGAGCCAATGGGGCGCCTGGCTCGGGGCTATGACATTCATCCTGCCGACGCTGTTTCTCATCGGTATCGTGATCTTCATGATGCGTCAGGCACAGGGGAGTAATAACCAGGCAATTTCGTTCGGGAAGAGCCGGGCGAGAATGTTTACCGGCAATAAGCCGACTGTTACATTCGCTGATGTCGCTGGTGTGGACGAGGCGAAAGAAGAGCTCGCCGAAGTCGTCGAGTTCCTGAAGTATCCAGAGAAGTTCTCTGCGCTCGGTGCGCGCATTCCGCGCGGGGTGCTGCTCGTCGGCCCGCCAGGGACTGGCAAGACGCTGCTCTCGCGCGCAGTTGCCGGCGAAGCTGGCGTTCCGTTCTTTAGTATCTCCGGCTCTGAGTTTGTCGAGATGTTCGTCGGCGTTGGCGCATCGCGCGTGCGTGACTTGTTTGACCAGGCGAAGCGCAATGCGCCGTGCATCGTTTTCGTCGATGAGATCGACGCTGTCGGCCGGCAACGCGGCGCCGGACTCGGAGGCAGCCACGACGAGCGCGAGCAGACGCTGAACCAAATTCTTGTCGAGATGGACGGGTTTGATAGCGGCACCAATATCATCGTGGTTGCGGCGACGAACCGGCCGGATGTGCTTGATCCGGCCCTCCTTCGGCCGGGTCGCTTCGACCGGCAGGTCATTCTCGACCGTCCGGACATCAACGGGCGTTTGGCCGTGCTGCAAGTGCATACGCGTGGCAAGCCGCTCGAAGAAGATGTGACACTCGAACACCTCGCCCGGCAGACCCCTGGGTTCTCCGGGGCCGACCTCGAGAACCTCGTGAACGAAGCGGCGATCCTTGCGGCACGACGCAATAAGAAGACGATCGGCCGCAATGAGATGGATGAGGCGATCGATCGGGTGATTGCCGGACCACAGCGGAAGAGCCGGGTAATCAGCGACCGAGAAAAGCTGGTGACGGCCTACCACGAAGCCGGCCATGCGCTGGTCGCGCGCATGCTGCCGAATTCTGACCCCGTCCATAAGGTATCGATCGTCGCACGTGGGATGATGGGCGGCTACACTCGCGTCCTTCCCGACGAGGACCGGTTCCTCTGGACCAAGGCACAGTTCGAAGACATGATCGCGGTTGCTATGGCCGGGCATATTACTGAGGACTTGGTGTTCAACGAGATTAGCACAGGGGCGTCAAACGACATTGAGCGCGCGACGAGCCTCGCGCGGCGAATGGTGACCGAATACGGAATGAGCAAGACGCTCGGTCCGCTGGCGTTTGGACGTAAGGAGGAGCTTGTCTTCCTGGGCCGTGAGATTAGCGAGCAGCGCAACTACAGCGACGAGATTGCGTTCAAGATCGACACAGAAATCCGCCAGATCGTCGAGACTGCATATGAGAGAGCTCGTGCAGTCATCGTTGAACACCGCGATAAGTTGGATGCGATTGCCTACTTGTTGATTGAGCGTGAGACGGTGGAAGGCGCTGAAGTCGAAGAATTGTTCGACTCACCACGTCCGGAACCAGTTCTCGTTGGG
Organism: Chloroflexota bacterium; assembly: GCA_003577355.1. Taxonomy (GTDB): domain Bacteria; phylum Chloroflexota; class Chloroflexia; order Thermomicrobiales; family CFX8; genus CFX8. Next base: position 3,960 of record QEUZ01000302.1, read on the forward strand.
CCAATGGGAAACCAGAAGGCATCGAACGAGAGCGAACGCGCTGAACGGCGTGACTCATCCCCAACGCCGCGGTTACGAGTGCAGCCCGCCTCAGGGTGAGACAACAGTTGTGGAGAAGCCAACGGGTGCTGGGAACTTCCCAGCACCAGTACCTTTTTCGTGGTGGAGGCGGGGGGATTCGAACCCCCGACCTCTACAGTGCGATTGTAGCGCTCTCCCAGCTGAGCTACGCCCCCACGAGCAACATCGCGTATTCTACCATGCCGTCCGGTCGGGGAGGCCGTTGTGGTGTCGAGGGAACGGAACTGGAATGCTTGTCGAGACGTATTTGGGAGACTATCCGTGGAACCAGTTAGCGGAGCAGGCACGGGCGAGCGAGCGCCTCGGATTCGATAGTATCGTCGCTTCGGAGATCGCGCGGGATTCTTTCATCACACTGACGCTGGCGGCAACAAGCACAACCCGTGCGCGGTTAGCAACGTCGGTAACGATCGCGTTTCCGCGTAGCCCGATGATCGTCGCATACGCATCGCGCAACCTGCACGACCTGTCGGATGGTCGATTCGCACTCGGGCTTGGGACTCAGGTGAAAGGGCACATTGAACGACGCTTCAGCTCCGCCTTTTCGCCACCCGGCCCGCGCCTTCGGGAGTATATCGGTGCGCTGCGAGCGATCTGGCGTTCCTGGGATACTGGTGAGCGGCTGAACTTTCAGGGCAAATACTATTCATTCACGCTCATGACGCCTGAGTTCAGTCCACCCCCGAGCGAGCTGCCGCCGATTCCTGTGCATATCGCGGCGGTAAACGAGTACAACATCCAACTCGCTGGTGAAGTGTGCGACGGGCTGCGGGTGCATCCATTCGCGACGCCCGCGTACGCGCGCGATGTCATCCTGCCGAACGTGCGAAAGGGTGCTGCGCGGGTAGGCCGCGACCTGGCCGGGTTTGAGCTTTCTGCCGGCGGATTCATTGCCACTGGTGAAACGGACGAAGAAATCGAAGAAGCGCGCGAACAGGCGCGTTACCGGATTGCCTTCTACGGTTCGACGCGCACGTATCTGCCGGTCCTGGAGCATCATGACTGGGGAGCCCTCAACGAGGATCTACGGGCGCTGATCGCCCAGGAACGGTGGTCAGAGCTGGGTTCGGTGGTGCCGGACAGTGTGCTGGATACCTTCTGCGTCGCCGCCAACTATGAGGATTTGCCAGAGCGTTTCGCCGCTCAATGGCAAGGTCTGGCGGACTCGGTCACTCTGCCGATGCCCAAGACGCCGCTAGAACCTGGGAGCGAACGCGAAGCTCGGTTCCTGCACCTGATCCAACGCATGCGGGAGATTCCTCGCACACACGCTCACGGCGCTGCAACATGAGACTGGCCGCGCGAGGACTCGCGCGGCCAACCTGTGACTTCTTCATGCGGGCGACCGAGGTGGCGTTTACCGGATCGGACGGAACTTCGGTAACGTCACCTCGTCGGTGACATCATCGTAGACAAGCTCGACCGGCATGCCGATCTTCACATGCTCCGGGTCTGGCTCGACGTCGATGATGTTCGTCATCAGCCGCACGCCCTCTTCCAGCTCCACCAGCGCGACGACGTAGGGAATTTCGTCAGCGAAACCTGGTGCGCGCAT
>QEUZ01000303.1 GCA_003577355.1 Chloroflexota bacterium
CGCTGCGTAGACCTTCTTACTGATTGGATTTTGCTGGATATCCTCTGGCCGGTCCATCTTCGTTGCACCGAGAACATCAGCGGCGATGCGGGTGCGGATGAGAACATCGCCCTGGGACGTAAAGCCATTGTCGCTCGTGAGTGGACCGACGCCGTATACGAGCGGCAGCCATTCGCCGGTGCCATCATCGTTGAACTTGGCGACGTAGAGGACGCCGTCGTCGAGCAACCCTTGGTTCATCCCGTACTTCATCGGGTCCCACACCTGGTTGGAAACATACTTGTAGATGTATTCGAAGCGGGCGTCGTCGCCGCTGTAGAAGACGACGCGGCCGGATGGAGACCAGCCGAACGTTGCTCCCTCGTGACGGAAGCGGCCCAGCGCGGTGCGCTTCACCGGCTGGGAGTCGGGATGGTACGGGTCGATTTCAACCACCCAGCCAAAGCGGAATGCTTCGTTCGGTTCGGCGCCGATGCTGAAGCGGCCGTAGTGCTCTTCCCATGCGTAGCCTCCGGCGTCGCTGAGCCCGTAGCGCTTGTGAACGGCGTGCCGGGGGTCATCAGCTGATAGGTTGCTGAGGTGACCGAAGTATCCTTGAAAGTTCTCCTCACAGGTGAGGATCGTGCCCCATGGGGTGATTCCACCAGCGCAGTTGTTGAGCATGCCAAGGACCAGCCGGCCTTCCGGGTCGCCGGAGGTGCACATCCATGGGTGTCCGGCAGCCGGACCGGAGATTGCGATTGGCGTCGTGCCGGTGATGCGGCGGTTGTACGGAGAGAGCAGATTCGGCGTCATCCGGCCCGTTGCGGGGTCGCGCTGTAGTTCGATGATGGTGGCGCCGTGTGCTTCGAGTTCGATATCAACCTGCTCGCGCGTCTTAGCATCGGGGTCGAAGTTCGCGAACATCAGCTCCGCGTTGGTGTACTCGTGGTTCACCAGCAGCAGGCCGCGGTCGCTGTCGTCAGCGGCAAACGGCAGTGGATGCCAGCCGATGTAATCGCAGTTGTACCCGACCTGCTGCGCTTGCCGTTCAGCAGTCTGGTTCCATGGGTCGAACTCCGGGCCATCGAACCGGATCGGGTCACCCCACTTCAGCAGCGGTGACCAGCGGTGGCCCGCAGCAAGGACGATCTGCTGACTGTCCTCCGGCTGCTTCGGGATGGGTTGAAACGCGACGTGCCCATACCGGCTGGATACGCCCGGCTTCACGAAACCGGCGTCGACATCCACACGAACTGCGGTGGAGAGCACAAGCGCCCCAGTTGCGACCACGCTGCCCTTGAGCAAGCCGCGCCGGCTGATACGGCGCTCCAACAACGAGGCGAACGTTTCGCCCCTCCCTCCCTGGGAGCGGACAATTTCATCAGGACTGTAGTCCATGCGGCGTACCTGCTTTTGCGCCACGCTCATTCCTCCTGACCAAAGCGGCGCCCGGCCGTATCCAGCGGGGATACGTGGGTTACCGACAGGTTCAAGGAATGACGAGGGGCAACTGTTAAGTGCCGGTTGAGCGCAGGTAAAGGTCTCGCTAGGTTTCAGCGAAGATACTGTTCACAACACAACAATCAGGGCGGCCAACTGGCCGCCCTGATGCTTTAGCAACTGTGGAGAGAAGGGCTACTCCGCAATACGGCGTGCAGTGTAGTAGCGTGGACCCCAGTAGCTGTCCCAGAGGTCGCTGACGACGACGCCGGTGCGCTCGCTGCCGGCGTGGACGAAGGTGCCGCCGCTGACGTAGATGCCCACGTGGGAAAGCCCCCACTTGTAGGTGTTCTGGAAGAAGACCAGGTCACCTGCCGACAAGCTGCTGGTGTCGACGTAGGAGCCGCTGACGACCTGCACCGCCATGTCGCGTGAGAAGCCGTTGTTCAGCACCTTGTTGATGATGAAGTAGGTGAAGCCGGAGCAGTCGAAACCGGATGGCGTCGTGCCGCCCCAAACGTATGGGACGCCAACGTAGTTCAGCGCTTCGGCGACGATCGTTGCGCCGATGCCAGATTCAGAGCCGACAGGGTCGTCCGTGCCGTCGGTGTCGTCCAACGATGGGGCTTCGGCCGGCGGCGCACCAGCGGACGGTACGATGTAGGCGCCGTTCACCCAACCGATCGTGCCGTAGTGGTCGACCTGGTACCAGCCATTGCCCTCGGCATCCCACACTGGCCCATCGATCACGGTTACGTAGTCACCCTCGCCAATGACGGTGATGACGCCGGAATCGTAACCGCCAGCGTAGCGCAGGTTGAGGCCGGAGCCACCAGTGCCGCTGACGACCGCACTCACCCCAGGCGCCAAGGATGTCGGCGCAGGGGTGTCAACTGGTTCTTCAGCGGGTGGTTCTTCGTACGCAGGTGGAGAATCGGTTGATGTCGCGGAACCGATCTGCAGGTAGCTCTGGGCGCTGAAACCGACCATACCGTCGTAGACCACCTGGGCCCAGACGATTCCGGCGGCGTCCCACATGTCGGTGGCAAGCACTTCGACGACGGCGCCATCCGGCATAACGGTGATCGTTGCCGCTTCAGTTGATGCGCCATCGCGCAGCCGGAGGCCGTTGCCGTCGGTGTTGACGACGACAGCAACCAGTGTGTCGTTGGCAACTGGCGCCGGGCCGCTAGTGTCTCCACCGCCATCCCAGCTGCCGCTGCCGTCTCCGCTGAGGAAGTCGGCGTTGACCCACCCTTCGATGTAACCATCCCACAGGCTGGCGCCAACATAGAACCAGCCAGAGCCGTCGTCGGCGATGACTGGGCCGTCAAGCACGGTGACTTCGGTACCCTCGTGCAACGTCGAAACAATGCCGCCGTAGTAACCGGGGGCATTGCGCACGTTTACGCCGTCGCCATTGGTATAGGCAACGTTGGCTGAACCGCCAATGACGAGGTTGAGATCCGCTGCGACTGGAATACCGAGAGCCAGACTCATCGTCACAGCCGCAATCAACGCGAGCAGCGTGCGACGTTGTCTTATGCGTCTCAAAGACTGTTCCCTCCTATGACACCCCCGGAGGTACTCACAGTGCCCAGCCGAACCTTCGCGACCGGTGCATCACGTCCCACGTGATGCGGTGAGTACACCTCGGAGCAGATCACCACAACACCCCAACTGTTGTGGCGACGGGTTCTGCTCGGCCCCTCTCCTGCTTGGACCTGTACACGAGCACCTCTCCGCGAAGCCCCGCTCCGGCCAAGGAGCGTTTTCACTTTCGCGGTCCGTGTCCGCTTGCGTCTCATCACCTCACGGCGGTGAGGTGGCCCTGTGTCGCTGCTCGAGTCCCCATCTACGAACAACGTGTTCAGAGCAAACCGCGCCAGTCGGACTCGATGAATCCTGGGTCTGCTGGCGTTTTCCAGAACAAACCCCAAGACGCCCTTGTCTCAGGATGGTGGCACCTTAGCACACGGTCCAAATCGATGTCAACTAGTTCGCGGAAGTTGTACGTACAGCCCGATCTATTCCCGCTTACCAGCCCTCATCGTCGACTTCCTGGATACGCCGTCCGAGGTATGCCCCGCCCCGGCCGAATGCAATCGCGCAGGCGGCGCCTAACCCGAGTGCGATGGCCGCATAGAATAGTGCGTACGTACTGCCGCTAACGATGCTCCGCGCCGTGGATTGACCGCCATCGGGCACAACCGCTAGCGCGACGCAACTGCCCAGCGCGAGGACAACAGAGAGGAGCAGTGTCGCGATGTTGCGACGCAACCTGCGACCGTGCTCGATGAAAAAACCTTCACCAACGCCGAGCGCGAGTGCGATGAACGGCAGGGCGATCCACCCGAAAGCCAGGACCAACGACTGCGCTGCACCGTCCAGGGTTGCCCAGGCGACGCCGGACCCCAGGGCAATGGCGACGATAAGGATGCGTGCAGCGCGGCGCAACCGCAGCGGATTGCTAAGCAGGCGCGCCAGCCGTGTTGGTTCGCTTGCGTCGGTATCGTCGTCCATGGTCAGGGGTCGAGGGTGTCGATTGGTCGTATCGGGAGGCCTGCAGCGGCGAGATATGCTTTCGCCTCGGCGATGCTGTACTCACCGAAGTGGAAGATCGAGGCGGCGAGCACCGCTGAGGCATGTCCTTCAGCAAGCCCCTCGCGCAGATGCTCGAGGGTGCCGACACCGCCGGAGGCGATGACCGGCACGCTCACTGCATCGCTGACGGCGCGGGTTAGCTCCAGGTCGTACCCCTCCCGTGTGCCGTCGGCATCCATACTCGTCAGGAGGATTTCGCCAGCACCCAGCTCTACCCCACGCCTGGCCCAAGCGACGGCGTCGATACCGGCGCCCCGCCTGCCACCGTGGGTGAACACTTCCCAGGTGTCTGGCCCCGAGCGGCGCGCATCGATGGCCAGGACGATGCACTGCGAACCAAACCGCTTGGCTCCTTCGGCGATGAGCTCTGGGCGGGCGACGGCTGCGGAATTGACGCCGACTTTCTCGGCGCCGGCCCGCAGCATCCGGTACATGTCGTCGCTGGAGCGGATACCGCCGCCAACGGTGAGTGGGATAAAGACTCGGCGAGCGGTCGCCCGCACCACGTCGACCATTGTGTCGCGGTTGTCGCTGGTTGCGGTGATATCAAGGAAGGCAATCTCGTCGGCGCCAGCGCGGGCGTAGGCCTCGGCAAGCTCCACCGGGTCGCCAGCATCGCGCAGGTTCAGGAACTGCACACCCTTGACGACACGCCCCGCAGTAACGTCCAAGCAGGGGATGATCCGGCGGCAGAGGGTCATCGCCCACCACCGCTGCGTGCCGGGCGGTCGCTCCGCTCGGAGCGGTCGCCGCTCATCTCCTGTTCGGCGCCACGGCGCGCGTCGATAACCGCTTCGACCTCGGCTTGCGCCTGGTCGAGCCTGCGTCGCGACTGCAGCTCGTACAGGTGCCACAGCTCGCGCCTGAGCTTCACGTCGACATCCCGCAGCTCGTCGAGTCGCATTTCGATCATGTTGAGCCGGTAGGCAAGCTCGCGGTCGATATCGGAGAGGCCATCGACACGTTGGTTCACCCGGTCGAAGCGTTGCTCGCCGATCTGGCGCAGGTCACGGACTTGCACATCCAGGTGACGGCGGATTTCGTCGATGCGTTCGGAGAGCAGGTCGTCGCGTTCGACTGTCTGCGAATAGAAGCGCACAATCTCTTCCTGCACCCGGGTGTCGATGTCGGCAAGTTCGGCCAGCGCTGGGTCGATGTGGACGATCGAATCAGCTACGACGTCGATCTTGGCATCGAGCTGGCTGAAGATCGGGCGCAGCTCTTCGATACGCGCTGCGAGGTTGCGGGTTTCCTGGCCTGCTTCGGTCATGCGGCGGCGCAATTCCTGTTCGACAATCTTCACCGCGTCTTCGGCCTTGATGAGGTCGCGCTGCGTTTGCTCCAGATCAGTGCGCAGCGCGGCAATGGAATCGCGCAAGGTGCTGGAGACGCTGCTGTTGCGCTCGGTGATCGCCGCGATGTGTTCGATGATCGACTTCAGCTCCTCGTGGCGACGCAAGTCGTCCTGCGTGTCGTCGCGCCCGCGCCGGATTGTGTCGACCAGCTCGGTCACGTGCGCCTGCAGCGACCGAATCGGCCGGGCAGTCTCGTCGATGCGAGCAGTTGCTGGCGCATGCGCGCATCTTCCAGCTGGCGTGCCTGAGCAGCCTGGCTGGCTTCGTGACGCAGTTGTTCGAGCGCCTGGCGTTGGGCGGCGAGAGCCAGTTCGTACGAGCGGAACTGTTCCTCGTTGCGACCCTGGCGAGCAGTGTGTTCGCGCAGCAGGGTGCGGAGTTCGTCGAGTTGTTGCTGGAGCGCGACGACCTTGGCTTCGTCACGTTTGCGCCGTTCGTCATCGCGCGCGACATCGCGCAGGTCGGGCCGTTGGCCGGCGGTCATGCTGGACTACTTTCCAGGTTGAGCGGTTGCTCGAAGCGCCAGTCGGTCCCATCGAGGACAATATCGCCCGTGTAGAGCGCGCGCCCGACAATAGCCCCTTCAACGCCGGGAATTGCGGCAAGTCGTTCTAATTGCGCGCGCGTGGCGACTCCGCCGGAGGCGATGACCCGTACACCGCGCGCTGCGGCCCGAGCAGTAGCCATAAAGTTTGGTGCGCTGAGCATGCCATCACGCGCAATGTCGGTATAGACAACGCGCTGGACGCCATGTTCACGCATGGTAACGATCAGGTCTTCCGCCGGGATACCGCTCGTTTCCAGCCAGCCGCGTGTCGCGACCATGCCGTCTCGCGCGTCAATGCCGACAACGATGCGCTCGGCGCCGCGTTCGTGCACCAGCCGGGCCACGAGGTCGGGGTCTTCGACGGCTGCCGTGCCAATGATGACCCGCGCGACGCCGGCTGCGAACAATTGTGCGGCGTGATCGCTGGTGCGGATCCCCCCGCCGACCTGTATCGGGATATCCAGCGCCGCTGCTAT
>QEUZ01000304.1 GCA_003577355.1 Chloroflexota bacterium
GGCACGACCTGGCCGGTCGAGCAGTTTCTGCCGCTGGTTGCAGAGCTGTCCGAACCACCGGCATGTGAGCTTTGCGGGGGCATCCTGAAATCGGGAGTTGTCGCGTTCGGCGAGTCGCTGCGCGACAATGACTTGCGGAGTGCGTTTGCCTTCGCCGAGCGGGCAGGGGTTTTGTTGGTCATCGGTTCGACGCTGCTGGTCCAACCTGCGGCGCGGGTGCCGGAGGTGGCGCTGCGTAGAGGCGCCCATCTGGCGATCATCAACCACGGGGAGACAGCCCTGGATGATCTGGCTGGGACGCGGTTGGACGCGCCGGCTGGAGCGGCGTTGACCTATCTCACCCAACGTGTCCTGGGAGAGCAGGGGGTATGAGCGACGCCGAACTGGTCGTGCTGGGTACGGCCCAGGATGGCGGCCTCCCGCATGCTGGTTGCCTCTGCCGCCAGTGCTACGCCGCGCGCTTGGACCCGCTGCGCCGCCGGCTGCCTGCCTCGCTTGGCGTGGTGAGCGATTCAGGCGCGCTGCTCGTCGATGCGACCCTCGCGTTCGCCGAGCAGATCTACCGGCTGTGGCAGGCGCGGCCGCTCAAAGCGGAGCCGGGCGAGCGCTTTGCCCCACCAGAGACGGTGGTGTTGACCCACGCGCATACTGGGCACTACGCCGGACTCTGGCAGCTCGACCGCTCGGTGATGGCCGCTCGCGGGGTGCGGGTCCTCGGCAGTGCGGCGATGATCGCCTTCCTGAAAGCGAATGAACCATGGGCAATGATGGAGCGCGAAGGGTTCATCACGCTCACTTCTCTGCCACTGGAGACGGCCGTGGAGCTATTGCCGGGTATCAGGCTGACCTTGCTCCCGGTACCGCACCGCTCGGAGTGGGGCGTCGACACTGTCGCGTTGCACCTGCGCGGACCGCGAAGCTGCGTCCTCTATCTGCCGGACATCGACAGTTGGGATGCCTGGGACCGGGACATCGCTTCCGAAGCAGGCGCTGTCGATCTGGCGCTCCTGGACGGTTGCTTCTGGGAGCCGTTCCACATCCCCGGCGTGCCGCACCCGCCGATCCGGCAGAGCATGGAACGCCTGGCGGAGGTCGCGGGCAGCGGGAAAACGCGCATCGCCTTTACCCACCTGAACCACTCCAACCCGGTGTGCGACCCCACCACGCCAGAGGCGCGGGAGGTCGCAGCACGTGGATTCCATGTCGCGCAAGAAGAGGAGCGTTTCCCGCTGTAGCGCTACCCTTCGCGCGCCGCGAGCCGGCTGCGCCACTCCTGCCGGGCCGCTTCGATCAGCTCCGGCTTCTCCAGGCAATCCAGCCCGACCAGCGCGATGGCCTTCCCGGCGGTGAACATCGCTTCATAGGACGAATCCTGCCCGGCCGCTTCGTGGACGATCGTCGAGTGCCAGGGGACTAAACCTTCGGTGATCGGGAACCCGGCGCAGGCGGTCGGCGCCAGGTACGAAACGTTGCCGACATCGGTCGAACCGCGCCCCGGTTCCGGGGTTGCATCCGGCAACTGCATGCCGAGCATGTCCAGGTATTCCTTGATCCCGCGTTGGAGGGTGTAGTTCGGCACCTGGTCGGCGTAGGGTGGGTGCGGCAGGATGAACTCAAGCCGCGCACCGGACATGCTCGCCGCTCCCTCGGCGATCTTGCGCACCTTCTCAGCCAGTTCGGCTGTTTCCTTGAGGCTTTCGGCGCGCACGAAGAACCGCGCTCGCGCGTAGTCCGGTGTGACGTTCGGCGCGACACCCCCGTGGGTGATGATGCCGTGCATGCGCACAGACGACTTGACGTGCTGGCGCAACGAATCCACCCCGTGGAAGACGAACAGCAGCGCGTTAAGAGAATTGATGCCGTTCTCCGGGTCGGCGGCGGCGTGCGCTGTCTGGCCGTGGTAGATGATCTCGATCTCCTGCCAGGCCAGCGAAAGCCCGGTCCCTTCCGATACCGGGTTGAACGTATGGCCACCTGCGCCCGGGTGCGTTGTCAATGCGATGTCCAGTCCGTCGAACACCCCAGCTTGTGCCATGTAGACCTTGCCGCCAATAGCCTCCTCGGCCGGGCAACCGTAGACGATCACCGTGCCGGGCAGGTCTTCAAGCGCGGCGGCCAAACCGATTCCGGCGACTGCGTTGGAACCGGCGATCAGGTTATGTCCACAGCCGTGGGCTACTCCCGGCAGCGCGTCGTATTCGGCCAAGAAGCCGATGACCGGCCGGCCGGAGCCACGTTTGGCGACGAACGCGGTGGAAATGCCACCTGCCTGACGTTCAACATCGAAGCCGAACTCTTCCATCAGGTCGGCCAGCGCGGCGGACGACTTCTCTTCGGTCATTGCCACTTCGGGGTTGGCATGGATGAATTCACTGGTGCGCCGCGTTGCGGTACGAGCCGCTTCAATCGCGCGTAAGACACGTTCTTGCCGTTCTGTCAGCTCCACCCTTGCGCTCCTCCTCACAGGTGTTGGCCGCGGCAGCTCGCCGTTGCCGCAGTTGTCAGAATAGCAGGGAAGGACCAGAAGACGGCACTACGTCTGGTCCCTTCGCTGGGCGCAGCTCCCACGCGCGGCAGAACCAAGAAGTGCGGCACTTCCCAGCGTAGCCGCGTCATTGGTCGGCCAGACGTGGGCTGAGGAAGATCGTGGATCATGTACGTGCGACAGTTGTGATGAACACAGTTGATGAAGGAATGTGATGATGGCAACGCGCTTTCAGCGCTCAGTCGCGGATTACCTGCTGGATGTAGCGGCATGGCGCAAGCAGCGCTACGACGACCCGCACCGCGACCCGCGCAACCTGCAGAGCGCGGCCGGGCTGGAGGCGCTGGCCGCGTTCATCCTGGAGCTGCCTGAAGACGAACCGCGCCTGCTGAAGCTCGCCGAGCTCGCGTCCAGCATGGACAGCTTCGCCCCAGGGCAGCAAGTCACCTGGGAGATCGCTCGCTTCCGGTTCTTTCACGCCTTCAGTTCCTGCGACGCCTTCCTGACGCAGCTGGCTGACCTTGCCGAGCGCGATTCGACCGAACATGGGCGGTTCGGGGGCCGCATGGCCGAAGGCGACGACCCCTGGGAGGACGATGAGTGGCGCTACGGCGGCGGAGCCGCAGGCCGTGAGGAGGGCTAGACGAGTGACCAGTGACGAGTGACGAGTGACGAGTGACCAGTGGTTCGAACATTACCGTCGGAGGCGCTCTTCTCTTGTGAAACGCGAGTGCTTCGGACACAGTCGATCGAACTACTGGTCACTGGTCACTGGTCACTGGTCACTCCACGAACCTGCTTTCCGTTCCCGGTGCAGGCTGTTAGCATCGCCGTATGAACCGCGGGATACCGCGAGACCGGCAGGAGAGGGGCGAAGCGATGGGAGCATCTCGCGCGATCCGGGTAGGCACACCGGTCGAGGCGCTGGAAACACCGGTGCTTGTCATTGATATCGATGCGATGGAACGCAACCTGGCGCGGATGATGAGTATTCTGGCTGGAACTGGGCTGAGCCTGCGTCCGCACCTGAAGACCGCCAAGTCGCCCGCCTTGGCGCAGATGATGATCCGCGCCGGTGCGGTCGGCGTCTGTTGTGCCAAGTTGTCCGAGGCGGAAGTCATGGCGAATGCTGGGATCACCGATATTCTGCTCACGAGTGAAGTGGCAGGGGTCGGCAAGTTCGAGCGCCTCGTCGGCTTGGCGGGCTGGGTGCCGAACTTCAAGGCGGTCGTCGACAACGCCCACGCTATCCGGGCAATCGCGGGCCTATCGCGTGCGCAAGGGGTGACGACGAAGCTGCTCATCGAAGTTGACGTCAACACCAACCGTAGTGGCGTTGTGTCTGCCCAGGAAGCGCTCGCGCTGGCCGACCTGATTGCCGAGACCGAGGGGGTGGAGCTGCTCGGCGTGCACGGTTATGCCGGGCATGCGCAGATCCGGCCAATGGAAACGCGAGAGCCGGTGAACGAAGCAGCCATGACGACGCTCGAGGAAGCGGTCGAGTTGCTGCGCGAGCATAACCACAGCATCCCAATCGTCACTGGGGGAGGCACCGGAACGAGTGAGCTCGACGCAGCGCGTGGTGTCCTGAACGAACTCCAGGCAGGGTCGTTCCTGCTGATGGACACCGCCTATCGCGATGCGGGGGTGCCGTTTGAACTGGCCTTGCGCTGCCGTTCAACCATCATTAGCCGCCCAGCGCCAGACCGGGCCGTGTGCGACGCGGGGCAGAAGACGATGTCGCACGATGCCGGGCCACCGGAGGTGGAGGGCAGGCCAGGGGTCACCTACCGGCGCGGTTCAGATGAACATGGCTCACTCATTGTCGACCCGGCGCTGCTCGACCGCCCGCTGGAAGTTGGTGATGTCATCTCGCTGGTTCCCAGCCATATCTGCACGACAGTCAACCTGCACGATGTGTTCGTTGGTGCGCGCAACAATGTGGTCGAGGCGGTCTGGCCAATTGAAGCGCGCGGACATATCTGGTGAGCGGCTCCCCGTCGGGCCAGACGCGGCTGATCGTCAACGCGGACGATTTCGGCCGTGCGCCGGGTGTTAGCCGGGGGATCCTCGAAGCGCACCGCAACGGGATCGTCACGAGCACGACCCTCATGGCGAACATGCCGTTCGCCGCCGATGCCCTGGCCCAGGCCAGCGCCTGCCCGACCCTTGATGTTGGCCTGCACCTGTCGTTCTGCTACGGCCCGGCGGTGTCCGACAGGGTGACGTCGTTGCTCGGTACGGATGGCTGGCTCGACCGCGACCTCGCCGCTCTGATGCAGCGGGCTACTGTTGCCGATGCCACCTGCGAGGCGGAGGCGCAGTTTGCGCGCTTTGTCGAGCTTGCCGGCAGGTTGCCAACCCATATCGATACGCACCTGCACTTGCATCGCTGGCCGCCGTTCCGCGAGGCCGTTGTGCGGTTAGCGCGCAGATATGACCTGCCGGTGCGTGCCGCTAACCCAGAGCTGGGCAGGTTGCTCGCCCAGCAGCGCGTGCTGACGACTGATGGGTTCGTCAACGACTTCTTTACCCCGGGCACGATGTCGCGTGAGACGCTTCTGGCAGTCGTTGCGCGACTCGGGCCTGGCCTGCACGAGCTGATGGTCCATCCCGGCTACGATGACGAACACCTCGCCGATAGCTCGTTCCGCGCCGCACGGGAGACGGAGCTTGGCCTGTTGACTGATCCTCAGGTGCGCGCAGCGCTTGCTCAGCGCGAGGTCGTGCTCACCCGTTGGAGTCGAGAGCGAATGACAAGGGGTTGTCGATGATCCGACCGGAAGAGCGTGGGGCGCCGAGCAACTGGGGGCGTTGGGGCGCCGACGACCAACGTGGAACCGCCAACTTGTTGCGTGACGTGCATGTCGCTCAGGCGGCAGCCAGGGTCACACGCGGCAAGGTCTACCCGTTGAACGCTCCGGTGTCTCCCGACGGGCCGAACCTGCCGACCCGCAGGCCAACCTGGCATGTTGTAACAACACGCGAGCGAGTCTCCGGCAACAACGACATGAGCGCCGACGACGTGATCATGATGCATACCCACGGGACAACCCACATCGATGCGTTATGTCACATTTATGTCGGCGAT
>QEUZ01000305.1 GCA_003577355.1 Chloroflexota bacterium
AGAAGCCCGGAAAGGAGCCAACCATGCCGCAACAGTACACACTGACCAAGGACCAGCGCGCCCTCGCGTTCGACCCGGACATCCCGCCGGTGCTCGAAATCGACCCCGGCGATGAGGTGACCTTCCAGACCGGTGATGTCGCCTACGAGCGGCTCTCGAAGGGTGAAACGGTCGAAGCCATCGGCCTGGAAAACTTCAACGCGGTCACCGGCCCGGTGCTGGTGCGCGGCGCTCAGCCCGGAGATGCCCTGCGGGTAGAGATCCTCGACATCCAGGTGGAGCGGGCCTGGTCGGTCTGGCTGCCCCAGTTCGGCGGCCTGGGAGCGTACGCTGACCGCATCCAGGTCATGCAGACGCCGATCCGCGACGGACGAGTCTGGATCTCCCCCAGCGTGAGCGTGCCGCTCGCACCGATGATCGGCTGCCTGGCTGTCGCACCGGCCGAAGGACGCTGCTCAACCTTCATGCCTGCCTACCCCTGGGGTGGCAACATGGACTTGCGTGAGATGTCGCCCGGCGCCACCCTCTGGCTCCCCGTCCAGGTTCCCGGCGCACGCTTCTCGATGGGCGACCTGCACGCCGCAATGGGCTCCGCCGAGGTCACCTGGGTGAGCCTGGAGGCCTCCGGGCAGGCAACCTTGCGCTTCGGCCTTGAGCCTGGCTGGAACCTGCGCACCCCGCGCCTGCGCGCCGGCCAGAGCACCTATTGCGTCGGCATGGGCGAGAGCCTGCTTGCCGCTCAACAGGACGCGATCAACCAGGCCTATGCACTCCTGCAAGAGGCGCACGGCATGGAGCCGTTCGATGCCTATGCCTACGCCAGCGCCGTCGTCCACATGCGCCTGGGTGGCCCGGCATCGTCGATGGTCCTCGCCGAAGTGCCGGACCCCGGTTCGATATAGCCGCACCCCCACCGTTCCCCTCACCCGAGGCAACGGGTGGGGGATCGGCAGGTCCAGGCGCGCGTTTCTTTTCAGGGCATCAAACGAACCACCGGGTCAGCACGCCGCGCATCCCCAAAGGCGCTTCACGGTCCTGCTGGTGAGCGTCCGGAGTTCACCCCACCACCACCTCGCGCATCGCCTCCAGTGCGATGTCAATGTCGGCGGTGCTGATGTCGAGGTGAGTAACGGCACGGAAGCGTGGACTCCAGCCACCCATGCGCACGCCGCGCTCGAGCAAGCCCGCAGAGATTTCGGCTGGGGTCAGGCCGGTGTCGCTGGTGTCGAAGAAGACGAGGTTCGTCTCAACATCGGCCGGGTCGATGCGGATGCCGGGGATTTCGGCCAGGCCCTCGGCCAGCCGTTTGGCGTTTGCGTGGTCCTCGGCTAGTCGCTCGATGTTGTGCTGCAACGCATAGACCCCTGCGGCGGCGATCACCCCCGCCTGGCGCATGGCCCCCCCGAGCATCTTCCGGTAACGCCGCGCCTGGGCCATATCCTTCGCAGTGCCGGCCAATACGCCACCGACTGGGGCGCCGAGCCCTTTGGAGAGGTCGATCCAGGCCGTGTCCATCTCGGCCACCCACTCGCGGGCAGAAATGCCGCTGGCGACGACGGCGTTCATCAGGCGCGCGCCATCGGTGTGGGTCTTCAAACCATTGGCGTGGGCAGTGCGCGCGACATCCTGAAACTGCTCGAACGGCCAGACACGGCCGCCGGTCGCGTTCTCCAGCGAGACCATCGCGCTGCGGGCGTAGTGCTGGTCGTCCGGGTTGATCGCCTCCAGCACTTGCTGTGCCGTGTAGAACCCCTTGGTCCCCTGGATCAAATGAAAGGACACACCGCCGAATGCCGCTGCCCCACCCCCCTCCGCGGTATACGGGTGGTTGTGCGCTTCCAGAATGACTTCATCTCCGGGCCTAGTGTGCAGCAAGATCCCGATCAGGTTGCACATCGTGCCGGACGAGAGAAAGACCGCCGCTTCTTTGCCCAGCAGGTCGGCGCTCATCGCTTCCAGCAGGTTGACCGTTGGGTCCTCACCCATCATGTCATCGCCGACCGGTGCGTCGTACATCGCCTGGCGCATTGCCGGCGTCGGCTTCGTTGCCGTATCGCTAATCAGGTCGATCAACCTATCAGGCATACCTGCATCCTCCCCGGTCTTCGGCCCATCCGGTTGCTCTGGCCCACACCGCACATGCGACCTGCGTCGAACATGCCACGCCATGGATATACTATCGCGCCACGTGCTCGGGGCGGTCCCGCAGTTGGGGGAGGGATAGGACGTGCGCCCCGTGAGACAACGGATGCGGTCGGGCGGGTCCGCCGCCGACCTGGGCGCCGTCGCCGGCAGCGAGAGCAGCCACGACGGCGTGGTTGCGTCTGGCAGGCGGGCATCTCGCCCCAGCCGGCTGCAGCGCGTCCCGCTCATCGGCAACGACCTCGGCCTGGGACACAACGCGCGGTTCATCTTTCTGGCGATGCTGTTCAATGAAGCCTCGTTCGGCTTCTACCAGAACCTGTTCCCGCTCTATGTCGAAGGGCTCGGGGCCAGCCCCGGACTCGTCGGTCTGGTCATTGGGCTACAGGGCGCGGTGCGGCTGATCTTCCTCGCGCCGGCCGGCATGCTGGCCGACCGCATCCCGCTGCGCCGGTTGATCGTCGGCGCCCGCACCATCACGATCTTCGGCGTGCTGCTCTACTTCCTGGCCCAGACCTGGTGGCACCTGATCCCAGCAATGCTGGTCATGGCAGCCGGCAACGTCTGCTGGCCTGCCGTCTCAAAAGTCGTCGCCGATTCCACGACAGACCGCACCCGCACCCGCGCCTTCACCCTGGTCTACACCGTCGGCCCGAGCTTTGCGCTGATCATCTCACCGGCCATCGGCGGGTTCATGGCCGGCTGGATCAACCTGCGCTCCGTCTTTCTGGCAGCTGCCATCTGCCAAGTGATCGCAGTGATCCTGTTCGCGCGCATCCGCCCAAAGGAGGAGGCGCCGCACGAACGCCGGGAACCGGTCGGATACCGCCAGGCGCTGGGCTACGGCCCCGTCCTTGTCCTCTGTCTGCTCCAGTTCAGCCTGCTGTTTTCGCTGACGATCGGCTTCGCGCTTGCACCGAACTACCTGGAGGATGTCAAAGGGCTCACAATCGGCACGATCGGGCGCTTCGGGTCGCTGATCGCCGTCTGTAGCGTGCTGATCGGCATCCTGGTCGCAAAAGTGAAGTACTTCGCCAACCCGATGAACGCGCTCTTCCTGGCGATTGCCTTGTGCCCTCTGGCATACCTGCTGTTGCTCAATGGCGGCCTGACCTGGCACTTTGCGCTGGCCTACTTCCTGCGGGGCGGCTACATGGTTGGCTGGGGCTTGTTCTACCCGGCAATCGGCGAGGTCACACCGGAACGGTTGCGCACGCGCGCGTTCGCGCTCACCGAGCTGTTGGGTGGGTTCGGCTTCGCGCTGGCGCCGTTCGTGGCTGGCGCGCTCTACAGCGTTGACCCGGCGCTTCCCATCTATGTTTCCCTCATGCTGTCCATCCCGATGCTCGCCGCCATCTGGCTGGTACGCCGCTACGTCGCGGGGCACCGCATCGGTACAACCTGAACCGCCCGGGCCACGCCCAAAGCGGTATCATTAACAGCTTGTGCCCGCACGGGGCGGGCTGATGACGAACACGACTGTGACGATCGATGACAGCCACACTCACCCAGAACGCACAAACCGACACGCGCATCGCATCCGAAGCGCGACGTCGGCGTACCTTTGCGATCATCTCGCACCCTGACGCCGGCAAGACAACGCTGACCGAGAAACTATTGCTCTACGGCGGAGCGGTAAACCTCGCCGGCTCGGTCGCTGCCCAGAAATCCCAGCGCCAAGCAACCAGCGACTGGATGCAGATGGAACGCGAGCGAGGTATCTCGATCACCTCGACCGTGCTGGCGTTCCCCTACAACGGCCGGCAGATCAACCTGCTCGATACCCCCGGCCACCAGGATTTCTCCGAAGACACCTACCGCACCCTCACTGCCGCCGATAGCGCCGTGATGGTGCTCGACGCTGCGCGCGGCATTGAGCCGCAAACGTTGAAGCTGTTCGACGTCTGTCGCCGGCAGGGTATCCCGATCTTCACCTTCATCAACAAGCTCGACCGGCCAGCCCAGAGTCCCTTAGCCCTGCTCGATGAAATCGAGCGCACACTGACGTTGGCCGTCTGTCCCATGAACTGGCCGATTGGCGATGGCCCGGATTTCCAGGGGGTCTTCGACCGCCACACCAACACCGTCCACCGCTTCGAGCGCACCGAACACGGCGCACACCGTGCCCCAGTCGCCGTGGCTGGGCTGGACGACCCACACCTCGATGCGCTCATTGGGGCGCGGGCAGCGCGACAGCTGCGCGAAGATGTCGAGCTGCTGGAGATGGCCGGCGCGCCATTCGACCACGCCCGTGTCCTGGCCGGCGAGCTCACCCCGGTCTTCTTCGGCTCAGCCCTCACCAATTTTGGGGTACAGCTCTTCCTGGATGCCTTCGTCGAACTTGCACCGCCGCCCGGCACGCGCAGTACAAACCAGCGGCCGGTCGCCGCCACTGACGATGTCTTCTCCGGGCAGATCTTCAAGATCCAAGCCAACATGGACCCACGCCACCGCGACCGGGTCGCCTATATGCGGGTCAACTCCGGCCGGTTCGAACGCGACATGAGCGTGCGCCATGCCCGCAGTGGGAAGACGGTGCGCCTCTCCCGCCCAATGAAGCTCTTCGGACAGGATCGCGAGACCGTTGAGGAAGCCTACGCCGGGGATGTCGTCGGGCTGATCAACCCTGGCCTCTTCGCCATCGGCGACACGGTCTCCAGCGAGAACATCGGCGCGTTCCCAGCACTGCCTCGTTTCGAGGTCGAGCACTTCGCCCGCCTGGAGAACACCCGCACCGACCGCACCAAGCAGTTCCTGCGCGGGTTGGAGCAGATCGAGGAGGAAGGCGGCATTCAGCTCCTCTATCCTGTCGACGCCGCCCGCCGTGAGCCGTTGCTGGCCGCAGTCGGCGCGCTCCAGTTCGATGTCGTCCGCTTCCGGCTGGAGAACGAGTACGGGGTAGAAACGCGACTCGAGCATCTCAGCTACGAGCGCGCCCGCTGGGTGCGCGGCCCGCAAGACGAGATCAGACGGCTCGGGAATTCGCGCGGACGCCTACGCTGCGAAGACCGCGACGGCCATCAGGTCGTCTGCTTCTCCACAAAGTGGGACCTCGGTTACGCTATCGAGAACTTCCCCGATATCGAGTTTTCTAGCGTCATCTGGGGCGGGTAGTTCGGCCCGAACCATGAGCTGCACATTGGTCTCAGCGAGGCGGTTTTGACGTCTCAAGGCCTTCGCCACGCGCGGGACTTAGTCTCTACATGCGACAACGCCGCGCTGTTCGCTCAAGATCGGTCGGAAGCCACAATCTGTTCAAAGTTTTGTTCTGGAGACTGTTGACAACCAGGCTACATGGCAGTAGCGTCATAATGACGAAGTTCATCGATCCAAGAGCGTTCCGTGGCGTGCTCCTTTGAGGAGTGGTTCGCCACGTGAGTATGTTGTTGAGGGGGAATCAAGGGGGCAGAGCGTGGATGACCGTCGATTTG
>QEUZ01000306.1 GCA_003577355.1 Chloroflexota bacterium
GCGCTGGGGCTGGCGGGGTTGATCATCGTGCTGGCGATCATCGGCGTGCTTGTGTCGAGCGGCGACGACGACACGTCGAGCGAGGCGGAGGTCATCCCAACCGCGACACGCGCCGCGACCGCCGGCATTGCCGGGCAGGTCACTCCAACGACCCGTCGTAGCACGTCTACAGCCACAGCGACCGCCGAGCCGCCAGCTCCGACCTCCACTCCCCGCCCAATAGCGACCGCGACACCCGTGCCGTCGCCGACGCCACCCGTGGTTGGCCAGAGTCGCGCTAACCCGATCCCGTTCGGTGCAACCGGCGCAACATCGGACTGGGAAGTCCAGGTGCTGGAGGTCGTGCGCGGCGCGGACGCGCTGGCCCGGCTGAAAGACGCGAACCAGTTCAACGCCGACCCACTACCGGGCATGGAATACGTGCTCGCCAGTATCCGCGTCAAGTACATCGGCGCGGAAAGCGACGCGCAGTCAATCGACTTCACCTGGTTCCAAACCACCGGCGACGCGTACATCAAGCACGGCTGGGCCGCCGTCGTCGAGCCGGAGCCGGAGCTGCGGGCCGAGCTGTTCACCGGGGGCGAGGCAGTCGGCTGGACGACACTGCAGGCGCGCGAAGGCGAAACGAACCTCGTTTTGATCTTCGAACCATTCCTCTCCAGCAAGGAAGGGGATGAGCTGTTCCTGGCGCTTAGCCCCGGAGCAGCGGTCCAACCAATCAGCACGCGGCTGGCCGAAGCAAACGACATTGGTTTTGATCGCAACCAGCCGGCCGCATTCGGCGAACACATCGTGGGTGATACGTGGGAAATTTGGGTCATCGAATCAGTGCGCGGCGAAGTAGCGTTGGCGCGGATCAAAGAGGCCAACATGTTCAACGACGACCCGTCGCCGGGCATGGAATACGTGCTGGTCAAGATCGGCGCGCGCAACGTAAACCCGCAACCCGGCTCATCGCAGATCAGCTCGCTCTCCTTCAAGCTCACCGGCGACGCAGGGCGGGTCTACGAGAACCCGATCCTCGTTGAACCGGCGCCGGAGCTGTCGTTCGATGTCTACGCTGGCGGGAGCGTCGAAGGCTGGGTGGCTCTGGAATGCGCCGCTGGCGAGACGAACCTGCGTGTCGTTTACGAACCGCTGTTCTCGTTCACCGCCAAACCACGCTTCCTCGCACTCGAATAACGGATTGACGAGTGACGAGTGACCAGTGACCAGTGACCAGTGACGAGAGGGGTGATCGTCCGTTTCTAAAGGGCTTGCGTGATAGCGTCAGCAAAGAACGCTGCCGGCATGGACGCTCTAACCACTCGTCACTGGTCACTGGTCACTCGTCACTGGTCACTCGTCACTGGTCACTGGTCACTCATCACTGGTCACTCGTCACTGGTCACTCGTCACTCGTCACTCGTACAGGGGGTTGCCAACTATGCTACGCCTCCCTCTGGGCGAGCAGCGCGGCGCTCTACCCCTGTCCTTTAGTACAGCGCGCTTCTGGCCCCTCGTGCGATGGCCGTCGTCATAGGCGCTGTTCATAATGAAAGGCACGTTGAGGCGCCTGCCGGGGCGCTCGCGCTTGAGTTCGCATACATGGAATCGTTCGGACAGGCTACGATGCGGGACGCTACTGTGCGGGTGGAGGATATCGGACGCGCAGAGACCGCGCAGGCGATTCGCGACGCGCTCGACCCCATCCGCACCACGTGGCAGAGCCTGATCGCCGGTCAGGTCCGCAACGCCGATGCTTTGCCAGCGTTTATCCTCGACGCATCGCTCACCGCGTTGGCTGAGTTCATTGACAACCCAGACCCGAATGTACCGGCCGGCTTGGGTCGGCTGTGGCAGCAGCAGATCATCCATTCACGCGAGATGATCGCGATTGCTGCCGTTGCAACCGGCCTGCTCGGAGAAGCGTTGAAGACCGCGCTGAGCAAGGTCGACGAGCGCAGAACGCCGTTGTGCCGCGAATGCCTAATGACACTGCTGCCGGAGTTCTCCGGTGGGTTCGTGCGCGGCATGTTCGGCGCGCCGACGATGTCCAGCGGCGATGCGCACTGGTATGAGGTCTCGCAGCAGCTGGCCGAGGACCGCGAGCGACGCATTACCCAGTTGGGCATCCTCAACGAGGTCAGCAGCGCGCTCACATCCACCCTGTCGCTGGACGAGCTGTACGAGATCATCTACACCCAGTGTGGCCGCCTGGTCGATACCACCTACTTCTACATCGGCACCCTCGGCCCCGGGCCGGACGAAATGACTCTGGGGCTGATGTATATCAACGGTGAGCGTATCCGCGACTACGAGGGCGTGCCAATCCGCATGGGCCTGGCGCGGTTGGTCCACGAGCGTGACCGTCCGATTGTCGTGGAGGGCTATTTCGAGGCCTGCCGCGAACGCGGCATCGTACCGCCGGACATTGTGCCGTTCCAACCTAACCTCTCCTGGCTGGCTGCGCCGATCGTCTCCGGGAACCGCACCATCGGCATCATGGCGATTATGTCGCCGGCCGGCCCCTTCGAGCCGGATGAAGTCGAAACGATCGGCGCCGTCGCCCGCCAGGCCGGCGCAGCGATCCAGAACGCGCGCCTCTACCAGGCCCGCACCGTGCAAGCGAACCAGCTGACAGCGATCAACCAGCTTGCGCGCGCGATCGCGACGATCCGCGACCCACAGCCGCTGATGCGTGTTGCCGTGCAACTGATCCATGACCTGTTCGGCTACAGCAGCATCGGGATCTTCGTCAGCGAACCGGGCAGCCGCCGGCTCGTCCTCAGCGCCCAGGCGGGCATCGAAAACTGGGACCACCTACTGGGGATGACCCTCACCGTCGGTGGGCCGGGCATCGTAAGCTATGCGGCCACCCAGCGCAGGCGCTACTTGGCCAACGATGTGCGCCTCGACGAGCACTATCTCGCCGTGCCGGATATCCCCTCGACCCGCGCCGAAATCGCCGTGCCGATCCTGCGGGGCGAGCAACTGCTCGGCGTCCTCGACATCCAGGCGACCGAGGTGAACGCGTTTACCGACCGAGACATCGAGATCATTGAGACGCTGGCCGATCAGTTGGCGATCGGCCTGGAGAATGCCGAACTGTTCCTGCAGGAAAGCCGCCGGCGCGCAGAGCTCGCGCTGATGCTGCGCATTTCTCAGGCGGCCAACTCGTCGCTGCTGCTCGACCAGGTGCTGCAGCACGTCGCCGACGGCCTCTGCGACGCGGTGGAGCTACCTACCTGCGTGATCTACCTGTACGATGAGGAGGGCGACCGCCTGCTGCCGTCCGCCTGGGTCGCGCGCGAAGGTTCGCTCCTCGACACCCAGCGGGTCAGCAGCTTTATCCCGGGTTCGGATGCTTCGGCGCTGCTCGAGCATGTACTAACCCCGGAGGGCACAACCGCCGTCATTGATATTGAATGCTGCGCCGTCGGCGAGGAAATCGGCCAACTGCTGTGCACCAGCTCGACGCTAGCGGTGCCATTTGTTGTCAAGCAACAGGTGCTGGGTCTGGCATTGCTCGCTTCCCATGATGCCACCTATCACTTCACCGCCGCACAGGAACGCCTGGCAGCAGGAGTTGCGTCTGCAGCGGCGCTGGCCCTGGAGAACGCGCGCCTCTACACCCGCTCGCACACCCTCGGCGTGGCCGAGGAGCGCATCCGCATCGCCCGTGAAATCCACGACGGCATGGCCCAGGGGCTCACCGCAATCACCTTGCAGCTCGAAGCCGCCGACCAGATGTTCGCGAACAAGCCGGACAAGGCGCGCGCAAAGATCGCCCGCGCCCTGGAGCTGACCCGCCAGAACCTGGAAGACGCCCGCCGCTCGGTGCTCGACTTACGCGCCAGCGCACTGCAGGAGCTGACCCTGACCGAAGCGCTGGAACGGCGCATGTTACAGTTCAACGCCGAGCACCGCGAGCATGGCCTCAGCGGAACCTTCCGGGGCGATGGTATGCATGGGCGCTTGTCGTCGCGCGTCGAGCTGAGCCT
Organism: Chloroflexota bacterium; assembly: GCA_003577355.1. Classification (GTDB taxonomy): domain Bacteria; phylum Chloroflexota; class Chloroflexia; order Thermomicrobiales; family CFX8; genus CFX8. Next base: position 3,984 of record QEUZ01000306.1, read on the forward strand.
CTATCGCATCTACGAAGAAGCACTCGACAACGTTGCACGCCATGCGGCCGCGACGCGCGTCGAAGCGGAGCTCACCCGCGAAGACGATATGGTGATCCTGACAGTCAGCGATAATGGACGTGGGTTTGACCCGCGGGAAGCGCTTTCCGGCCGGCGCTCGGCCGCCGGCTTCGGCCTGGTGGCTATTCGGGAGCGGATCCGCCTGCTTCACGGGACGTTTAGCGTGGAATCGCACGGTCACGATGGCGTGAGCGGTGCGACATTGCAGGTGCGGGTGCCATTTGAGCCGCACCTGGAGGGTCGTTCGGAGCGCAGTGGACGCGCACACCACCCGAGGGAGGGTATCGAACGTGGCGCTATCAACGCGGTCGGCGCTGGCGGTGAAGCCGGCTAGGAATGCTGCAGGGGCAGGGATGATCAACATCCTCGTTGTCGATGACCACCCGATCGTCCGCGAAGGACTGGTCGCCATCCTCGAGGCGCAAGATGACTTCAACGTCGTCGGCGAAGCTGGCAACGGTGAAGAGGCGCTGCGGCTCTACCGGAAGTACGAGCCGGATGTCGTCATGATGGACCTCGAAATGCCGCGTGTCGATGGCCCGGCGGCAATCCAGGCCATTCGCGCCGAGGACCCAGGCGCAAAGATCGTCGTGCTGACCGCCTACGACACCGACGAGCGCATCCTGCAAGCGGTGCAGGCGGGAGCCCGCGGCTACCTGCTCAAAGGGGCGCCGCGCGACGACATCTTCCGTGCCGTGCGTGTTGTCAACGCCGGTGGCTCACTGCTGGAACCAGCCGTGGCAGGGAAGCTGCTCTCGCACGTCGGCGGGATCATGCGCGGCGACACCCGTGAGGAAGAGCTCACCCCGCGGGAGCTCGACGTGCTGACATTGATGGCCCGTGGTCTGCGCAATAAGGAAATTGCAGCGGAGCTGTTCATCACCGAGCGCACGGTCAAGTTCCACGCGAACGCGATCTACCAGAAGCTCTCGGTCGGTGGGCGCACCGAGGCCGTTTCTAAGGCGATCCAGCGCGGGTTGGTGCACCTCTAAAGGCAACTCGCTCAAGTGCGAAGAAAAGGGGCGCAGATGGCTGCCCATCCACGCCCCGCCTCCACCTGCCCCACCCCGTCCGGAGTCGTCCGTCCGCATCGCTTGCGCGTGAGCCGAGGGCGTTTCCACGCACGCGCTGGGTTCCCATGATCCCGGCAGCGATCCCGGCCACCACCCCCGGCGTTTCCACGCACGCGCTGGGTTCCTTGGCGACACCCACATGTTGGTCAGGAAATCTAGCGCGATTTCCCCACATCCACCGGCCTGACAGCGCACGACGACCGGCGTGGCTCCACGCGGATCATTTGGGTCACCCCTTGCCCGGCATGGCGAAATGTCAACGCGGTCACCCCAGCGAACGCGAAAAAGCTGCCTGCAACAACGAGCGCACCGGCGGTCAGCAACGGTTCGGCGGCCGTATCCACCGCGAGATACCACCACCAGGCGACGGCGCTCAACACCACGCCGCTTGCGTGCGCGGCGATCTGCGCTGGCGCGAGCCGGGGCCAGGGCAGCGGACGCCCGGC
>QEUZ01000307.1 GCA_003577355.1 Chloroflexota bacterium
AGTAGCCAACACAGAAGACTCAGTGGAAGTGCGAACCAGCGGCGGCTTGGTCGCGTCGTGCGGGTGTTGTTGGCGGGTTGCACGCTCGCCGGTGCTCCAATCGCTTCCCTTGGCGGCGCGCGGCGCTACCAACCGCGACAGATTGTACGCAGCCCAACAGGGACGAGCGGGTGAGATCCGCATATCCCGTGCGTGCGTTTACGCAATGAGCGCGCTTGTGCATTGACAGCATGACAGGACAGGGCTAGAATCCGCTGCCGTACCGACAATTCGCGCGATCGCCCGGTGTGCAGTGCGTATGTGTGGCGATGAGTGCATCCTCGGCTGGTTCGGTGACCTGGTCTGGGACGCTGTGCCCGCATTCGTCAGGCGTTCGCGCGTTGATGCGCGTGTCGACGCGCGGCATGCGTCTCATGGCGTCTCCACGCCGGATCCCGCGGCCGGCGGCCGAGACGGAGTGCGGACCTCGGTACCTGTTTGAGCGCATGCGAGGCGCGTGGCAGGCAGAGTGTGCTGCGGCCCAGCGGCGCGTTGAGGAAGAAGAGGACACCCAGGCTATGCGAGACGAACAACCTCTGGACCTGTTGGCCCGCTTCGGGATGTCGGACATCCGGATGAACCGGCGGTCCGTCCTGAAACGCGCGTTGGCGATGGGGCTAAGCGCCCCGGTGATTGCAGCGTTGCTCGCCGCCTGCGGCGGCGATGACGACGACAGTTCGCCGACGGCAACCTCCAGCACCGGCGGTGCAACAGCCACCACTGGCGCCGCCGCTACCCCGACGAGCGGAGGGGGTGGCACAACCGGCGGCACGCTCGTCATCGGCCGCAACATCGACGACATCGTCCACCTAGACCCGTCGTCCGCTTATGAGATTAGTGGTGCACCGCCGCTGTGGCTGGCCTATCAGTCGATGTTGCTGGCCGAGCCAGACAACTTGAACGTCTTCAACCCGGTGTTCTGCGAGGAGACCCCGTCAGTTGAAAACGGGGGCATCTCAGCGGATGGGTTGACGTATACATTCAAGATAAAGAAAGGCATCAAGTTCAGTACCGGCAAGGAGATGACGGCGCACGACTTCGTGTTCAACATCAAGCGGCTGTGGTACCGGCAGGGGAACCCATCGTTCGTGGCCGCAGACCTCGTCAACGATGCCAATGAGGTCATGGCCGAAGCTGTCGATGATTACACCCTCAAGCTCACGTTGAAGCAGCCGAACGCGGCTTTCCTGGCCTTCTGCGCCGGCCAGCTGATGTGGTGCGGCGACTCCGAGGCCATCAAGGCCCAGGGTGGGCTCGATACGCCCGATGCCGCCACCGCCGATACTGCCGAAGCCTGGCTCGACCAGAACTCGGTCGGCGCTGGCCCGTATGTGCTGACCTCCTGGAAAAAGGCCGAAGAAGTCGTCATGGAGCGCAACCCGAACTACTTCGGAGACCCCGTGGCCTACGACCGCTTTGTGCTCCGCTATGGCGCCGACTCCGGCATTCAGCTCCAGCAGCTGGAGAGCGGCGAAATCGACATGGCGATGGAGCTCGACGCCGACGCGATCAAGTCGCTCGATCGTGCGAAGTTCGATGTGATCGAAGGCCCGTTGCTGAACCATGTCTACATCGCGATGATGATGGCGGAAGACCCAGGCGGCATCCTTGCCGATGTGCGCGTGCGCCAGGCGATTGCCTACTCGATCGACTATGACGCCTACGTCAACGAGCTACGCGGCGGCGCGGCGATCCGCCCGGCCTCGGCTGTGCCGCTGGGCATGCTTGGCGCCGACAAGGTGGCCGACCTGGCCTACGTTCAGGACCTCGACAAGGCGAAGGCGCTGCTGGCCGAAGCTGGGGTGGAAGAGGGCTCCGAGGTGACGCTCTCCTTCGGCGGCGGCAGCTCCTACGAGGGGGTGCCGAACGAGACGACGGCGGCCAAGCTGCAGGCCGATATTGAACGCATTGGGATCAAGGTCAACCTCAACCCGATGGACGCCGCCCAACGACTGGAGGACTTCCGCGCCGCCAAGCTGCAGTTCACGTTCTCGGAATGGGGGCCGGACTACCTGGACGTCCACGCCTACGCCTTCCCCTTTGGTGGTGTGCCGGACCAGGCTCCATCGCTGCGCATCAAGTACGTCAACGAGGATAACGTTGCGCTCCTTGACCAAGCGATCCAGGAGTCCGACATTGCCAAGCGCGAAGAGCTGTATGTCAAGGTAATGACCAACATGATCAATGACTGCGGGTTTGTGCCGCTCTGGCAGCCGATCTCGCAGTACGCGGTGAAGAAGGGCTTGCAGGGGGTGGCGGTGCACGCCGGTTGGCTCGTGCTCGCCGACCGCATTCGCCCGCCTGCGTAACAGGTCCGCCGGCCATGCGCACGTTCTTCGTGGGGCATGGCCGGGCAGTGCAAGGCCGGGTTACCGCCCGGCGTGTACGCATACAGTCGTGAGCGCGGCAGGGCTGCAACGGCGGCCGCCGCGCTCCGGTTCATTCCGGCCCGGAAGGCGCATCAGTTCGGAGCGCGGAAATGTCCGCATTCATCGTCCGCCGTATATTGCTGTCGCTGTTGGCGTTACTGCTGGTGACGGTCGTCACGTTCACGCTGACCCGTTCAGTGCCGGGTGACCCGATCAACGCGGTCGTGAGCGACCGCATCGATGACCCTGCCGTGATCGAGAACTACCGTCGCAAGTTTGGTCTCGATAAGCCGCTACCGATGCAATACCTCTATTACATGCGCAACCTGGCGCGAGGAGATATGGGGCTCTCTATCTCGACGTCGCAGCCGGTTGCGAAAGACTTACGCCGCCACCTGCCAGCCACGCTCGAACTGAGCGGCGCGGCGATCATCTTCGCAATCCTGACCGGCTTGCCGCTTGGCACGCTCGCCGCGTTGAACTACAACAAGGCCCCGGATGCGCTCGCGCGTGGAGTCGCGCTCTTCGGCGCATCGGTGCCGGTCTTTTACCTCGCGCTGCTGTTCATTTACATCTTCTCGGTGCGGTTGGGCTGGTTCCCGACTGGCGGCCGGTTGGATGCGGGGGTCGATCCGCCACCGTTCAAGACCGGGATGTACACCGTCGATGCGTTGCTGGCTGGCGACTTCGCACTCTTTCGGCAGGCGTTGCATCATCTCGTGATGCCGGCAGTTGTCCTCGGCGCATTCTCCATGGGCATCGTTTCGCGCATGGTGCGCTCGTCGCTGCTGGAAGTGATGGGGCAAGACTACATCCGTACGGCGCGAGCGAAGGGGCTAGCTGAGTCCAAAGTCGTGAGCGTGCATGCGATGCGCAACGCGATTATCCCAGCGATAACCGTGATCGGCTTGCTGATTGGTAGCCTGCTGGCCGGCGCCGTGCTGACCGAGACGACATTCGCCTGGCCTGGCTTGGGTCGCTATGCGGTTACCGCGGCAACCAAGCTCGATTTCCCTGCTGTTATCGGGGTGACACTGGTATCAGCGACGATCTATATCGTGGTCAACCTGGTCGTGGATATCCTCTACAGCGTCATCGACCCGCGTATCCGGCAGACCTGAGTGAGGCTGCAACCAGGCGTCCAGCGAAGACCGGAGTGAGGCGCGGAATGGACCGACAGCGATGACAGCCGGCACAGCACGGGAATCACTAACACTCGAACGGGCGCGCGTGCGTAAAGAGCGCACACCGTTCGTCCAGGGGATCATCGACCTGCGGCGCAACAAGGTCGCAATGGCGGGGGTCATCGTCTTCGTCGGCTGGCTCGTGATCGCAATCCTGGCGCCGGTGATTGCTCCGTACGACCCAGTCGAGCAGGACCTGAGCCATCGGCTGGAACCACCCAGCAGCACCCACTGGTTCGGGACGGATGACTTGGGTCGCGACATCTTCAGTCGAGTGCTATATGGCTCGCGCATCTCGGTGCCATCGGGGTTGATCGTCGTCGCGGCGTCGCTGTTGATTGGCGGGTTACTCGGGGCGCTGGCCGGCTTCATCGGCGGCTGGCTCGATGCCATCGTCATGCGCGCCGCGGATGTTGTGCTTTCCTTCCCCTCGCTCATTCTGGCGCTGTCGATCGCTGCGGCGCGTGGAGGGGGAGGGTTGTCGAATGCGCTGATCGCGATCGTCATTGTGCTGTGGCCGGAGTACGCGCGGGTGATGCGCGGGGCAGTGCTGGCGCTGAAATCGAACGAATACGTCACAGCGGCGCAGCCCATCGGCGCCACTCGTTGGCGCATCCTGCGGGCGCACATCCTGCCAGGTACCCAGGCGCCGCTGGTGGTCAAGAGCACGCTCGACGTGGGCGGGGCAATCGTGCTGACGGCGGGGCTGTCGTTCATCGGCTTGGGCGCGGTGCCGCCCGACCCAGAGTGGGGCGCAATGATCGCCCTGGCGCGCAGCAAGTTCCAGTTCTGGTGGCCGGGCGCCTTCCCGGCACTGGCGATGATCTCGGTCGTGCTGGCGCTCAACTTTATTGGCGATGGCCTGCGCGATGCGCTCGACCCGCGCATGCGCAAGCGCTAGTGTTCGGCAATAGGCAACAGCTGACAGGCAACAGGTAACAGTGGCGAAGAGCGTCCGCGCCGAGAGGCTGGGTGCTGCTCGCCACATGCCTCGACTAATGCGGTGCGCCTGGTTTTTCGGAAGCTGTGTGTTCCGCGGATGGGGCGGGGCCGGTGAAAGCCAGTCCCGCCCTACGCTGCTCGAGCCTCTATCCGTGCAGTGGCGGGATGTTCTGGTTGACGTGGAACAGATTCGTTGGATCGTAGCGGGTCTTCACGTCCTGGAGACGGCGATAGTGCCCGCGATAGGTTGCCTGTACCCGCTCGTTGCCTTCGTCCATCATGAAGTTGACGTAGGCGCCGCCGGCTGAGTATGGGTGCAATGCACTCCAGTAGTCGCGTGCCCAGGCGGTGATGCGGTCCCGGTCTGCCGGATCGGGGCTGACGCCGACGATGACCGCCGCCCACTTGGCATCGCGGTAGCTCCAGGCCGTGGCATCCCGCCCGACTCGACCAGCAACGCCGTCGATCGGGTAGAGGTGCATCGTCGATTGCGCGGTCGGCAGCTTGCGCCCATACACAATATGGCGCTCGATCGCCGCATCAGAGATCTCGTTGATGAAGTCGGCCTTCCAGTACCACTGCAACCCGGGTGGATAGATGGGATCGAACATGCTTTGTAGCGCCGTGTGTGGCAGTGGGCCAACGAAGTCGAGCGCAGGGCCACCGAATAGCCGGCGGATCGGAGCGAACACCGTTTCGGCATCGCTGAATGGCCCGCCGTAGCACCAGACGACGCCGCACATGAGCTCGTTCCACAAGTGCTCCGGGAATGGCGGTCCTGCCGGTACACGCAGGAATGCGAAGAACCCGTTGAGTTGGTCTGGGAGGTTTGGGAGGAAGTCGCGGTACCAGCGCAGCACCTCCTCGGCCTGGTTCATGTGCCAGAGCATCGGGCCTGCATAGACAGAATCGACCGGGTGCAGCCGGAAGAGGAACGATGTCACGACGCCGAAGTTGCCGCCGCCGCCACGGAGTGCCCAGAAGAGGTCTGGGTGATG
>QEUZ01000308.1 GCA_003577355.1 Chloroflexota bacterium
TGCTCTTGCCAACCAGATGTCGTGCCGTCACGCACCGTCAGTTCAGGCGCTGAGGATGATGGGGCTTGAGCGGGCCGGAGCCGACCATCGTACCACCTACCGCGGTACGTCCAGGTGTCAGGTGCTCACCTTGACAAGCGTTACACCGTCTCGCTAGGATAACTCCGACTTTATGAGTCGGAATTATCCTGGAGGGCGGGGCAAGAGCGCGTGCGTGATCTGGGTCGGGGCCGGGCGGGGTGGCGTGGTCACCGCTGACACAGCTCTACCGGCACACCCCGCCCGGCGCGATGGGTGGCGACGCGCAGCGCGTTCCCTTGGGCTGCTGGCTGGCATCGTTGCCATCGGTATCGTGAGCGTGCTGAGCCTGCGCTTCGGTTCCATCGGCATTACCAACCGGGAAGCCTGGGACGCGATCTTCAACTACGACAGCGCATCCTATAACCAGACGGTGGTGCGCTCGTTGCGCCTGCCGCGCACCGTCGTTGCGCTGGCGGTCGGGGCTGGCCTGGCGGTGGCCGGGGCGACGATGCAGGCGGTCACGCGTAACCCGCTGGCGGATTCATCGATCCTTGGGGTGAGCAGCGGCGCGAGCTTTGCGATCATCACCGCAATCTACTATCTCGGGTTGTCAGCGCCGTCGCAGTACATCTGGTTTGCCTTCGCTGGGGCGCTCGGGTCGTCGCTGCTGGTGTTCCTCATCGGTTCAGCCGGGCGCGAGGGTGCATCGCCGGTGAAGCTGGCGTTGGCTGGCGTGGTGGTGTCGTCGCTGCTGGGGGCGTGGTCCAGTGCCCTGCTGCTGTTGGATCAGCAGACGTTCAACGTGGTGCGCTTCTGGCTGGCCGGTTCAGTGGCGGGGCGTCCGCTGGACAGCTTCTGGCCGGTAGCGCCGTTCCTCGTCGGTGGCGCGCTGGCCAGCATCTTCATTGGGCATCAACTGAACGTCATGAGCATGGGCGAGGACACTGCCCGTAGCCTGGGCATGCATACTGGCCGCACACGTGTGCTCTGCTCGGCGCTGGTCGTGCTGATCACTGGCGCGGCGGTTGCGGCTGCCGGGCCGATCGGCTTCGTTGGGCTGGCCGTGCCGCACATGGTCCGCGGCGTGGTCGGGCCGGACTACCGCTGGGTGCTGCCGTATTCCCTGATCTACGGTGCGACGTTCCTGGTGCTGGCAGATATCGCCGGGCGGCTAGCGGCGCGTCCGGCAGAGCTCGAAGTCGGCATCGTCACCGCGCTGGTCGGCGCGCCGTTCCTGATCTCGCTGGCGCGGCGGCGTGTGGTGGAGCATTAGCGATGGCGCTCGCTCCCGCGCGCCGCCGCGGCCACCTGACGATCCGCACACGCGCGTTCGACGTGCGGATCAACGTCCGGGTGCTGCTCCTGGCGGCCGGCGTCACCGGCGTACTGGCCCTGCTTGCCACCTGGGCAATGACCCTGGGCAGCTACCCGGTCCCGTACACCGATGTCTTCTGGTCGCTGCTGGGGCGGGGTAACGAGGAGCACGAGTTCATCGTGCGCACCCTGCGCGTGCCGCGTGTGCTGTGCGCCATTGGCATTGGCGGCATGCTGGCGCTGTCCGGCGCGATCTTTCAGGGGCTGGTGCGCAACCCGCTCGTGTCGCCAGACATCATCGGCATCGAATCGGGCGCTACGTTGTTCGCCGTCTTCTGGCTCGTCACTGGGCGCGGTTGGGGGCTGTTGCCGTTTGCCGCGTTTGGTGGGGCGTTTCTCACTGCCGCGTTGATTTACGTGTTGAGCTGGAAGGGGGGCGTGTCCCCCAACCGGCTAATCCTGGTTGGCATTGGCATTGGTTCCTGCGCGGCAGCTGGCACGACATACCTGACGGTGCGCTACCCGGTCGAGATCGTCCGGCCAGCTCAGGTCTGGACGATGGGCTCGGTCTACGGCAGCGATTGGGGGGATGTGCGGGTGCTCGGCGTCGCCATCGCGTTCCTCCTGCCGCTGGCGGTGGGGCTGACCTGGTCGCTGCGCACGCTGCAACTCGGCGAGGATGTTTCCCGTGGCTTGGGCATGCCGCTGGAACGCACGCGCCTGCTGTTGATCCTGACCGGTTGCGCCCTCTCGGCGGTGACGATTTCCATCGCCGGGCCAATCGGCTTCGTGGCGCTGATGACGCCGCATCTCGCGCGCATGCTGGCCGGGCCGCTCTCCGGCAGCATGATGCTGCTCACCGGCGCGCTGGGCGCAACGTTCCTGCTGGCGGCCGATGTTGTGGCCCAGCACGCCTTGCCGGTGGCGCTGCCGGTCGGCGTCATCACCTCGGCGGTCGGCGCCCCCTACTTCCTGCTCCTGCTCTACCGCGCGAATATCCGGATGTGAGTGCCATGAGCCGGTTGCGTAGCGACACTATCACCTTGGCATATGATGCCGGACCGATCGTCCGCGACGTGGCGCTGGCGATCCCCGATGGACGGATTACGACGATCATTGGCCCCAACGGCTGTGGCAAATCGACCCTCTTGCGGGCGCTGGCGCGGCTGATGAAGCCGGCCTCCGGCGCGGTGATCCTCGATGGGCAGCTGATCCACCAGTTGCCAACGCGGGAGGTCGCCAAGCGGTTGGGATTGCTCCACCAGCAACCGACGCCGCCCGGCGGCATCACGGTTGAGGGCTTGGTAGCTCGTGGTCGTTACCCGCACCAGTCGTTCCTGCAGCCCCCCTCGCGCCGGGATGCTGAAGCGGTCGACCGCGCGCTAGAGCTGACCGGTATGCAGGCGTTGCGCCAGCGCCCGGTCGACCAGCTCTCTGGTGGCCAGCGCCAGCGCGCCTGGATGGCGATGGCGCTGGCCCAGGAAACCGCGTTGCTGCTGTTGGACGAACCGACTACCTTCCTCGATATCGCCCATCAGCTGGAGGTGATCGAGCTGGTCCAGCGCCTGAACGCCGAGGAAGGCCGCACCATCGTCATGGTGTTGCACGACGTGAACGAGGCAGCGCGTGCCAGCCACCGCATCGTCGCGCTGGCCGGCGGGCGCATTGTGCGCGACGGTACGCCGGAAGAGGTCATCGAGCCGGGACTGCTAGCCGAGCTCTATGGGGTGGAGTGCGATGTCCACCGTGACCCGAGCAGCGGGCTGCCGGTGTGTGTGCCACGTAGCCGGCTGGATGTCCCCCCCGCCCCATCACCCGGCCCGCAGCCTGCCTTCGTCGTCGACCATCTCCAGGTAGGCTATGCCGGTACGCCGGTGCTGCACGATGTCTCAGCGCTGGTGCCCAGTGGGCAGGTCACCGCTATCGTCGGGCCGAACGCCTGCGGCAAGTCCACGCTGTTGCGCGCTTGCGCTCGGCTATTGGCCCCGACTGGCGGGGTTGTCCGTTTCGCTGGCGATGATGTGCGGCGTGGCTCGCACAAGGCCCTTGCGCGCCGCCTGGCGTTGCTCACACAGGGCCCGCAACCGCCCAGCGGCTTCCTGGTGGAAGACTTGGTGGCGGCCGGCCGCATCCCGCACCAGAGCCTGCTGCGCCAGTGGCGCGCGCACGACGAGGCGGCGGTGGAACACGCCCTACAACGCTGCGATCTATGCGACCTGCGCTACCGCGAGGTGCAAACTCTCTCTGGTGGCCAGCGCCAGCGCGCCTGGATCGCGATGGCCTTGGCCCAGCAATCCGAAGCATTGCTGCTGGACGAACCGACCACCTTCCTCGACATTGCCGCCCAGGTCGATTTGCTGGAACTGGTGCGCGAGCTGAACCGGCGAGAAGGCCGCACTGTCGTGATGGTGCTGCACGACCTGGCTATGGCCGCCCGCTATGCCGACCAGGTCATCGTGATGTCGCACGGGGCAGTCGTCGCTGCTGGCCCACCTGCCGACGTGCTGACCAGCGACCTGCTACGCGAAGTCTTCGAGATCGATGCCTGCCTCAGCACCGACCCCCACACCGGCGCACTACTCATCCTGCCGAACCATGCCCTCACTCCGCAGGCGCCCCAGGCCGCCATGCTGGAGCCAGTGCGGTCGTAGCAGCCGCTCTTCGGTGCAGCGTCTCCCACCTAGAGCGGCAGTCGGACGATGATGCCAAGACGCCTACGCTGGGGGCACAGGCGCAGCTGCGCCGGACGACGCGCTACACGTCTGCTGCAGAGCACTCGGTTAACAGGAGTCAGAAGACAACAACTATCGGACGAAGCGTGCCTGGTGTTCCAACCACCGACCACTGTCGCGTCAGGGTGCCTCACTTGAGAAGAGAGCGCTTGCGACATCATGCAAGTGCTTCGGATACAGTCGATCGAACCACTGGTCACTCGTCACTGGTCACTCTACTAGCTCCTGTCACCTGTTGCCTATTGCCTGTTGCCTGTCAACTCAACCGCTCAATCACCTGCTGGGCGATGCTCATCAGGGCGCTCTCTTTGCCGTCTGGGCCGAGGATGCCGTTGAAGGCGACGACGATGTCGGCGTTGGGGGCAATGTAGAGCCCCTGGCCGCCCATGCCGCCCTTGAAGAAGCTGCCGTCCGGCATCACGAAGTCCCACTGGTAGCTGTTGAACAGCGGCACGGCCGGAGCGAGGCGTTCCAGTTGCCCCTTCGGGTAGCGGTTGCCGTTGGCCAGCAGCTGCGGCCGGCCGTCGTGCTGGATCGCCGCCAGGTGGCGTTCAGAAACCAGCGGCTCGGCGCTGACGACGTTCCAGCTTGGGGTGTAGAGCAGGCCGAAGCGCGCCAGGTCACGCAAGCGGGTGACCATGCCGCCGTGCGGTGCGGTTGCGCCGCTGCGTGAGGAGGAGATCAGCGCATCCCCCTCAGCCCCGATCTTGCTCCAGATCTCATCGGTCAGGATCTCGGAGTAGCCCTTGCCGGTCACGCACTCGGCGATCCAGCTCAGCACGAAGGTGTTGACCGAGTTGTAGTCGTAGGCTTCCCCGGGCGTGCGGGCGCGGCCAAGTGTCGCGGTGTAGTCGTAGGTGGAAACGCCGTCGTCAACCGCTGGCGGCAGCAGGCCGAGCGAGGCCTCGAAGCGGTAGTACTTGGCGGCCGGGTCGCTGTAGGCGTCCGGCGCCATCTCATCGCAGTCGATGCCGCTGGCCATGTCCAGCACGTCGCGGACGCTGACCCCCTCCCAGCCGGAGCCGCGTACCTCCGGGATGTACGTCTCAACCCCCAGGGTCGTATCGACCAGCCCGCGATCTTCCAGGATCGCGATCACCGCGCTGGCGAAGACTTTGGAGACCGACATCAGCAGATGGTTATCGCGCGGGTGCATGCGCGGGTAGCGTTCGTAGATGATCTTGCCCTGCTGCAGGATGACGACGCCGTCGACGGGCCCCTGCTGGATGTAGTCGTCGATCGCCAGCATGCCCAGTGGCGTGCGTACAACCATGCTGGGGATGTCCTCGCGCGGTGCAGCCGCCAGCTCCGCCACCGGACCGTCGCGGTGGATGATGGCGTGGGGGAAGAACTCCGGCATGCGCCGGAAGGCGTAACGGGTACGCTCTCCACTGCGGTCCCACTGGTAGAGTGAGAAGATATCGTGAAAGTGCCGGATTTCGGCGAAACTGTACTCGTGCATGTGCCGGATTTCGGCGAAACTGTACTCGTGCATAACCAGCCACCCTCCCTGCCTGTGAACGACGGCAGATCATAGCGCGAGTTTGCGCCGACGCGATGGCAGGAAGTGCTGATGATCCGCACCTATGAACCGGGTGATGACGCGCAGATCGCGGCCCTGCTGCTGGATGCGCGCGCAGCCGGCGACTTGCCAGGCTACACCCACTCCGACCTGCGCGGGGTGGTCGAACGCCTGCCCGGCGACCCGCACGGCACGTTGCTCTTTCTGGAGCA
>QEUZ01000309.1 GCA_003577355.1 Chloroflexota bacterium
AGCACGCGCTCGACCACGTCGCTGGTGATCTCACCCGTGTTGCCGATGCGGAGGGAGAGGGCCACGCTAGGGTAGGCGCGGTGGAACCGCCCAAGTACTGCCGGGAGCAGCTGTTCGCCAACGGTGCTGCTCGCGCCGATCGTCAGCCGACCTGCTCGCAGCCCTTCCAGGTCGGCGACCGCGCGTGCCAGCTCGTCTGTCAGCCCGAGGATGCGGCGCGTGTACCCCGCCACCAGGTCCCCAGCTTCCGTTGGGCGCAGCCGCCTGCCGTGCCGTTCCAGCAGCTTTGCGCTGTAGAACTGTTCCAGCCCCTTGACGTGCATCGAGATGGCTGGCTGGCTCAGCCCTTCCTGCTCCGCCGCAGCAGTCATCGTCCCATGCTCCACCACTGCCAGATACACCGCGAGGGCGTGCAAGCTCGGTCGCTCATGCATCACTTTTCCTTATGTTTACGATCATTGATCCATATTGGACATGATAGATCATTGCTCCTATGCTGGGGTCATCAGAGAGCGCTACCCCCCGAGGAGACCGGTTCATGCACCAGCCACTCCCCCTACCCGCAGCGGAGCTGCGCGCGGCGGTCGCGCAGCGTTACGGGCGCGTTGCGACATGCCCGGAGACACCGGCGGGGTTCCCGGTTGGGCGGGCGTTTGCTGAGGCAGTCGGCTACCCAGCGGAACTACTCGACACGCTGCCGGCCGCGGCGAGTGCATCCTTCGCTGGCGTGGCGGCGTTGCCACGCTGGCTCGCGCTCGCCGCCGGGATGACGGTGGTCGACTTGGGGTGCGGCGCTGGGCTCGATACGCTGATTGCCGCGCGCCAGGTGGGGCCAGCAGGGCGAGTGATCGGGATCGATGCCTCCACGGACATGGCGCAGCTGGCGCGCCGCAACGCCGAAGCGGTGGCCGCGACGAATGTCACGATCCTCACAGCGCCGGTGGAAGAGACGCCGCTGGAGGATGGGTTGGCCGATGCCATCATCGCCAATGGGATCGTGAACCTCTCGCCGGAGAAGGAGCGTCTCGTGGGTGAGATCGCGCGGCTGCTCAAACCGGGTGGTGCGCTAACCGCTGCCGAGATCGTGCTGCGCGAGGAGATTCCGCTGAGCGAGCGGGCAACCCTCGAAGACTGGTTCCGCTGAATTGGCGGGGCGCTGCCGGAGGCAGCCTTCATTGCCCTGCTGGAAGGAGTGGGTCTACAGGTCACCGTGCTGGAGCGGGGGCGCAACGCGCGCACCAATCACCCTGCCAGTCAGGTGCTGGTCTACCGGGCCGAGAAGTCGGTGGGTTGGCCATCCGCCTCGTGACACCGATGCTGCCGAGTATGCCCTATGGAGGTGAAGCCCTCCATGGCAACGCCGTTCAGGCAGCGGGTTGAGGAATCCCAGGCTCCTGCACGAGGAGCAAGGACTCGTCGACGATGGCACCTTCCGCTGGGTCGCCCCCCTTCCATAGCAGTCGTGACCCTACAACACTCCCGGGTTCATCACGTTGGTCGGCGTACCGGCGAGGAAGTTGATGATGTTGTCGACCGGGGCCTTGGCAAGCTGCACTGCGGCTTCGACGGTGGCGGCGCCGATGTGCGGGGTGAGCACGACATTTTCCAGGCTGGTCAGCGGGTCGTCCCCCGGCAGGGGCTCGTTGACGAAGACATCCAACCCAGCCCCAGCAATGCGCTTGTCACGCAAGGCCTCGTAGAGCGCTGCCTGGTCGACGATCGCACCACGCCCGGTGTTGATCAGGATGGCCGAGGGCCGCATGAGCGCCAGCTGCTCTGCCCCGATCAGCCCACGTGCCTGCTCCGAGTTACGCAGATGCACGGTGACGATATCGGCGCGACGCAGCAGGTCCTCCAGCGCAACAAGCTCGACTCCCAGGCGGGTGGCACGGGCCGGGTCGTTGGTGAAGCTCCAGGCGATGACCCGCATCCCGAAGGCTTGCGCCAGGCGCGCCACCTCCGAACCGATCAACCCCAGACCAAGCACGCCGAGGGTCTTGCCCTTCAGCTCGAAGTTGTGCCGGTGCCGCCACTCGCCGGCACGAATGCCGCGATCGGAGATGGGGATAGTGCGGGCCACCGAGAGCATCAGCCCGATCGTCAACTCGGCCACCCCGCTGGTGGAGCAGCCGGGCGTGTTGGTGACGGCGACACCGTGACGGGTGCAGGCGGAGAGGTCGATGTTGTCGATGCCGGTGCCGAGCACCGAGATCAGCTTCAGGTCGGGCAGGGCGGCGAGGACTGCTTCAGTGAAGGTGGTGTAGGCGCGCACGTTGATGACCGCCGTTGCACCGGCCATACGGGCAATGATCTCGTCCTGCCCACTTGGGCGGGTGTCGTAGACGACAACCTCGCCGTAGTTGCCCAAGCGAGCGACTTCGTCCGGGAAATTGCGATAGACCGGTGGGGCATCATCGGGTATAACGAACTTCACGCTTGGTCACTTCCTGTTCCAAAAACCTCAGTCGCGACGAGTGATTCGTGATGAGACATTGGTGATTCGAGGGTACGACGTTTGCCGATTGAAGCGTTACTCTCGCAAGTAACTCCGGCCACGGCTCAATCCTCTAATCACGAATCACTATCCACTATTCATCCGATCGCGAACGCCAGCACCTGCGTCTGCATCTCCTCCGGGGTCAGGCCGCCGTGGTGGCCGGTGAGCTTGTTGCGGAAGCGCCCGCCGCCCCACCACCAGACCGATTCGCCGGAGTAGGGCAGGATCACCAGGTTGCCGACGCGGCTGAGGAAAACCTCGCTGGGTGGGTGGCTGCCGAAGAAGCCCTGGGCGATCAGGTCGGCAACGGGGTGGACTTCGGCGATACCGGCCAGGCGCGTGCTGAGGCGCTGTTGGGCTTCGTCGAGATACTCCGGGCGGATGTGCAGGAAGAAGTCGCGCGGCGCCCCGGCCGGAACCTTGTAGCCGCCGGAGCGGGTTGGCTCCAGCCAGCGGAAGATCTCCGGCATGGCCCAGTCCAACGCCAGAGTGCGGGCTGGGTCGACATCGAGCATGCCGTGGTCGGCGGTGAACAGCAACAGGGTGCGCTGCTTGCTGCGGCCCAGGGCAGGCTGCAGCAGCTCCAACTGCTGGAAGCAGCGGGCTGCCGCGCGGCTGAACGCCGCCGATTCGCAACCACGCTGGTGGCCGGCGTAGTCGACATCGCCACAATAGAGGAAGGTGAAGCCACGCTGCCCCGCGCGCGCACCGGCCAGCAGGTCGCCGGCCGCTCGCACGGCATCTTCAAACGTGCCGGTCGGCACGACCTTCGCGCCCTGCATCACGACGCTGGAGAAGGCCGAGGGGGTGTAGGCAGCGTCGCCGAAGAGCACGCTGCGCACACCCGCCTCTGCCAGCCGCTGGTAGTGGTCGGCCTGCGGGTAGAGCATCTGCGGGGTCAGGGGGCTGCCGGCCAGGCGGTTGGTCGCGTCATCCCCAGCGTAGGAGTAGAGCAGGCTGCCGATAACGGCATCCAGCGTGGGTTCATACATGAACCACTCGTAGACCCCGCTCTGGCCGACCTCCAGGCCGGTGTGCAGGGCCGTCAGGTGCGCGGCGGTCGTTGATGGGAACTGCGAGGTCAGCCGCGTCACCTGTCCCTCGCGGAAGAAGCGCTGCAGAAACGGGAAGTCGTCGCGGTAGCGCTCGACGAAGCGCCAGCCGAAGGCATCGACCAGCACCAGCACGACCTGTTCGTACTCCCCGGCCAGCGGGCCAAGCAACTCCCCCACCACCGGCGCATCCGGCACGCTGAACAGCGCCTGGACCAGTTCCGGCAGGCGGGCGAACCCGTAGGTGTCGTACAGCGGCCGGACAAAGCGGCCCGCCTGGCCCCAGTTCGGGGTCCACTGCGGCTCGGTGGGCTGCGGCAGGTTAGTCAATGCTCACCTCCGCTTCAATCTCCACTGGGATGCCGAACGGCAACGACGCCATCCCAACAGCCGAACGGGTGTGCCGGCCGATGTGTGGGCCGAAGACGGCGAGGATCAGGTCGGAGAAGCCGTTGATGACGTTGGGGTGCTGCTGGAAATCCGGTAGGCAGTTGACCATGCCGAACACCCGCCGCCAGCCGGTGATGCGGTCGAGGTCGCCCAGCTCCCGCTGCAGGCTACCGAGGATGGATAGCGCCGTCAACTGGGCGGCGTGGTAGCCCTGCTCCACGGTCAGGTCTACCCCCACCTTGCCCAGCGGGCCAGCGATCGTGCCGTCCGCCGCCTGTGGAGAGTGACCGGAGATGAAGGCCACGTCGCCCCGCACCACCACAAAGTCGAATGGCAGCTTCACGCCGGTCGGCCCTTTGACCAGCGGTGGCAGCACGTAGCCCAGTTCGTTCAGCCGCGCCTCAATCTTCACATGCGTCCTCCGTTCAAGGTGACAGGCAACAGGCAACAGATGACAGCGGTTGGGCCGGTTTGGCGGCACCGTAGCATGGGACGGGGAAGTCTGCACGCGCTGATGCAGGTGGGAGCGGGTCCACAGCGTACATTGTGGCCCCTGTGCTGGTGCAGCGCGGCAATTCAGCATTGTTGTCTCCCTGCTGCCTGAACTGCTCCTGTCCGAAACCCAGGGTCATGGTTTGGCGCGTTCACCCGCTGGCGTCAGCGTTGCCCGCTGGGCAGGCTGCCAGGCGCTCGACACCGTCACCATACCGTGACAACCCTGCGACGACGGCATAGCATAGTGACATCTGCATTCTTCGCTATGCGTGCAAGGGGTGTGGCAATGAACGATGTGCGATTGCAGGGGGTGATCGCGACGGTTGTGACGCCGTTCGATGCGGATGACCGGGTCGATGAACAGGCATTGCGGGCGGAACTGCGCTATCTGCTGGCGGCGGATGTCCACGGCATCTGTGTCTGCGGCAGCACCGGCGAGGGCAACGCGCTCTCGGCGGAGGAATCCGCTCGCGTTGGGGAAATTGCCGTTGAAGAGGTAGCCGGCAGGGTGCCGGTCGTCGGTGGCGTCATCCAGGATTCGACGGCCGAGGTGATCCGCTACGGCGCGGCCTTCAAGGCGGTCGGCATCGACGCGCTACAGATCACGCCGATCCACTATCTCTGGACCCCGTCGGCGGACGAGACGTTCAACTACTACCGTGAGATCGGCGAGACGCTGGATATGCCGATCGTGATCTACAACGTGATCCCCTGGGCGATGATCGATGTGGACCTCGTCGTGCGCCTGGCCGACCTACCGCATGTTGTTGCGATCAAGCAGAGCGGCGGCGACATGCACAAGCTGGCCGACCTGATCATGCGCATCGGCGACCGCATCTCTATCCTCTCGGCGGTGGACGACCTGCTCTACCCATCGTTCGCGCTCGGCGCGCAGGGCACGCTGGCAGCAATCCAGACGGTTGCGCCACACCTGGTCGTCGCACTCTGGCACGCCTGCCAACGAGGCGACCATGCCGAGGCGCTGCGCCTGCACAAGCTGATCCTGCCGATCTGGCGCGCTGTCGAGGGGCCGAACATGCCCTCGCGGGTGAAGGAAGC
>QEUZ01000310.1 GCA_003577355.1 Chloroflexota bacterium
GTCCTCGGCGCGACCAGCGCGCGCCCCAATCTGCGCTCATCCCCGTCCTCCCGACGTGCTCTCCAACGATTCAGGCTGCCGACTCGGTTGAACGCGCGTACACGCGCAACCGGTGCAGCATCAGCCGCCCAGTATAACCCGGGAGGTGTGAGGCGGCGCCCGCGCTGGGTGCTCATGCACGTCGCGCGGGCGCAATCACCCGCTCAGTGCCGCGTGGCCGGTCAGCCTGCTGCCGTTACTCCGGCAACCTGCTCGATCCAGGCAACGACGCGCTCTGCAGCGCGGTCGTCCGCTGGCAAGCTGTTCCAGAGTTCGTCGTAGCGCGCCGCGAAGGCCTGCGAGGCCGAGCGCCCACGCAGGATAATGCCGAGGCGAGCACGCTCGCTTTCGCTCCCGCGATGCTTGGTCGACTCGATGACGACATCCCCCTCTGCCTGGATCAGCATGTTGACATCGCCGAGCGGAACATCGGTAACCGCTAGCACGACTTCGCCGGCAGCGACATCGTCGATCAGGTTCTGGGCGATTTGCGCCACACGCTCCGGCTCGGTGACGGGCCCGCCCCGCAACCAAGCGCCGGTGCGCAGGAAGTTCTCCAGCACCGTGCGTTGGATGATCATGCGCTTGTTGATATCGAGTGACGATGTGGCGCCGTCGCTCCAGGCTGCGCTCACCTGGGGATCGACGGCTTCACCGTGTGCCAGGGCGTGATATGTTCCAACAATGTTGTCGCCCAGGTGTCCGATCAGCCCCGGGACTGCGATCAGATAGCACTGCTCCCCTGGAGTATCGAGTGTCCAGACCAGCCCGCGCGTAAACGACACCCCGCTAAAGCCGACCTTCTTGATGACGCGGTTGAGATCGCGCGAGGCGTCGACAAGGCCGTGCTCGGCGATCGCTTTCAGTGCTGCGTCCTGCGCCTCACGGTTCGTCGTCGGTGCAACCGCGAGCGCGCGGATCGTGTTCATCAGCGCTCGGCGCAGTTCGATGGAGCCTGCCAGTAGCTCGCGCTTGGCGTCATCGGAGAAGCCGAGCTGCTGAAGCGAATCGCCGAATTCGGCGTCCAACGCAGTAACGTCGAGTTCAAGCTGCACAAAATCGTCGACACTCACGCCCAGCACATGCGCGATCTGGGCGAGCACGGTGAAGCTCGGCAACGTCTGGCCGCGTTCCAGCCGGCTCAGGTGCGAAGCGGAGATCCCGGCCTGCGAGGCGAGGTCGTCCAGGGTGAGGTCGTTGATCCGGCGCAGCTTGCGGATCGCCGGGCCGATCCGCTGGCGTTGTATGACCGTCCGCTGGGACATGGCGCAGCCCTCTCTATGGAACACGTAGTTCCCGTACAACGTGAAGCCGGCGTTGCCCGTGGCGGTGCGCGACAACGCTCGAAAGCGCGATGCAGCCCTGCGATACTCGCGATTGGCTCGGAGCAGAATCGCAGCGGCATACATCAGCGATACCAACGTTATATAGCGAATCTCGACTTTGGGAAAGGGGGAACTTGGCGCAAATCGTTTGGCTTATGGCAGATACTTGCAACGTTCTGTTCCACCGAACGGACGTGCATATCTGTGTGCTTCCACTTGAGGGAATTGTTCCCCACGCGTGCGCTTCTTCGCGGATCTGCCTTTTGTATGCGCGTGACACATCCACCGCAGGATTGGCACACCTTCAGGTGATCCAATCAGTTTCGACTGCGAGTCCGCTCCTGCCGGACCTCGTCCAATCGTTCCTGTCGCGACCTCCTGGGCTGGCAATCTGTGCCGGCGTTCGTTCGCCATCAATGAGAAGCGGACCCGCCTGCGGGCGTTACCGTGCGGCGGAGGACGGGTTACAATCTGTGTATGACGACGCGACGTGAACCATTGGTGATACGACTCCTGCCCCGCGCAACCGCCCGACGCCGTGAGCGCGAGGGCCTCGCACTTGCGTTGGGCTTTGGCCTCCTTGCGCTGGCGGTTGACCAAGCATGCGAGCGCTTCAAACGTAGCGGCCGGAAGCACGCTGAGGCGCTGAGCGACGGCGGAGCGCACATTGCCACGGCGTTGGCCTGCGCGATTCCGGCAGCGCCGTTCGTACCGAACAAGGGGCGGTTTCTGGCGATCGCGGTTGTCAGTGCTGTGGCGATCGATCTCGACCACGTTGTGGCCGCACGTTCGACGAGCCTGATCCCGTGTATGACGATGCCGCACCGGCCCGCGTCGCATAGTGTCCTCACGGTGAGTGCCGTGACCTACGCTGCGGAACGTCTTTGGCCTGGCACCCAAGCGGGGCTGGCAATTACGGTTGGGCTTGGTTCGCACCTGCTGCGTGACCTGGCGACAGGCGGGGCGCCGCTGTTCCTGCCCAGGCGCATTGTTGCCGTCCAACGGCCCCCAGTTGCGTCAATGATGTTCGGTCTCGGGTTCTTTGGGCGCTGGTACGCGCGCCGGTTGCTCGACCCAACGCGCCGTAGCCGCTCCAACCCGGCGGTACTGGCGCCTGAAGCGCTCGTGGTCGGTACCCGGGCAGTGCGGGCGTTGCGTGAACAGCGTCCGGTGCTGTCGGCCCGCCGTGTTGCCTGAGCGCGGTCCGGCGCTGTTGGAAGCGCCGGCGACGTTTCCTGCGGTTGCGCGTGGCGTTCCGTCCGTCCACGCGGTCGTGCTGAATTACCGCACTCCGACGCTAACTGCTACAGCCGTGGAACGGTTGCAGCAGTCGGCATTTCCCCAGGACGACCTCCGTATCTGGGTGGTGGATAACGGTTCCGCCGACGGGAGCGTCGAGTTCATCCGGGCTGCTCATCCTGATGTGCCGGTGGTTGCGGCACCGGACAACCTCGGCTTTGCTGGCGGGAACAACCTTGCGTTGCGCCGGATCCTCGCAGAGCTCCCTGTTGGCGCCGACCGCGCAGCAACGTTCGTGCTGCTCCTCAACAGCGACACCGAGGTTGAGCCGCACGCGTTGCCGACGCTGGTCGACTTCATGCACAGGCATCCGGAGGCCGGCGTCGTTGGGCCGAAGCTCGTGTTGCCGGATGGTTCGCTCGACCTCGCTTGCCGGCGCGGGTTCCCCACACCACTGCGGGCGTTTTGGAAGCTCACCGGCATGTCGAAGCTGTTTCCCAACAACCCGCGCTTCGCTGGGTATAACCTGACGCATTTGGATGAGAATGCACTGACCGAGGTGGACAGCGTTGTCGGGGCCTGTATGCTCGTCCGCGTGGCTGCAATCGACCAGGCAGGGTTACTCGACGAAGACTTTTTCATGTATGGGGAAGACCTCGACTGGTCGTATCGGATCAAGCAGCACGGCTGGAAGGTCTATTACCAGCCGGCAGCGCTCGTGCACCATGTCAAAGGAGCGTCGTCACGGAGACGACCCTACCGCATGATCTATGAGTTCTACCGGGCAATGTGGCTGTTTCATCGCAAGCATTACGCCAAGCAGAGCCCGCGCCTGCTAAACTGGGTTGTCCTGGCCGGAATTGTCGCGCGCTGGGGCATCGCGGTCGCGGTGAATACGCTGCGCCCCGCCGAGCGCATTCGCGCGGGATGATGAACGTGGGAATGGCGCAAGAGAGTCAAGACACGGTTCGCTTGTTGCGCGGTTGGGTGTGGCCACCGACGATCAGGCGACCGGAGTAGGCCCATGGCTCGACGCGTTGCCGGGCGCCCGGCTATATCCCAAGAGCCCCGTCCCAGCCCGAGCCACCGCAGGCAACTTGGCCCAGTTGTCGAGCGGCAGCGTCCCGTCTCGCCGCCAAGCCCACCGCCGCGGGTTGTACCGTTTGGCCGCCGGCGCGATGACGCGCGTCACCGGCTCTTCCCTGTGCTGTCGTCACTCTCGCTCTTTCTGCTGGACTGCCTGGCGCTGGTGCTCGCGTTCGGGCTAGCCTATCGGCTGCGCGATCTTTCCGGTTTCCTCGGGCCGGTCATGCCACCGCCGGGCAATGTCTACTTGCTGCTGACAGGCTTTGCCGCAGCAACAATTGTGACGGTCTTTTCGCTTAGTGGCATGTACCGGCCATCGCGTTCCGTCTCACGGTTCGATGAGCTGTTCCGCATCTGCACGCACATTTCGTTCGGGCTTGTTGTCGCCATTGCCGGTGCATCGCTTGTGCTGGGCGATGGCCTGATTTACTCCCGGCAGATGCTTGCTTACGGCTGGGGTTTCGCGATTGTTGCCGTTACCAGTGGGCGTATCCTGCATGCCAGTGTGGTGGGCCGGCTGCGGGCGCGGGGCGTCGCGGCCGACCGCTTGCTGATTGTCGGCACCGGCTCGACGGGCCAGCTCGTGCTGGATAAGGTACGGCGTTCACCGCGGCTCGGGTACGAGGTCGTGGGCTTCGCGCGCTTTGACCCGCCGGGTGCGAGGCTGCCCCATGGCCCGGATACGGTAGACGGCGTGCCGGTCCTCGGCGCAACCCACGACCTGGCAACGATTGTCGAAGAACATCTCATCGATGAGATCATCGTCGCGCTCTCCGGTACCCCGCACGAGGAGATCCTGGAACTGGTCTACGCTGTGACCGATAGCCCGGTGGCGATCCGCCTCTATCCGGATACGTTCCGCCTGCTGACCAGTGACCGGCTGAATATTACCGACCTCAATGGCCTGCCAACGGTGACGGTGCGCACCATCGGCCTGCGTCCGGTCGACCGCGCGATCAAACGCTGTATGGATATCGTCATCAGCGCAATGGTGCTCGTGCTGTTGTCGCCGTTGCTGCTCACCCTGGCGCTGTTGGTGAAGCTGACGTCGCGGGGGCCGGTGTTCTTCATCCAGGAGCGAGTTGGTCAGGATGGTCGCGCATTCCATGTGCTCAAGTTCCGCACCATGGTGGTCAACGCCGAGCAGGACTCCGGCCCGGTCTTCGCCGCTGCCGACGACCCGCGCCGCACCCGTGTCGGCGCGTTCTTGCGCCGGTATTCCCTGGATGAGCTGCCGCAGTTCATCAATGTGCTACTCGGCGAGATGAGCATCGTCGGGCCACGACCGGAACGGCCGTTCTTCGTCGAACAGTTCAGCCAGCTGATCCCAGCCTATATGGCGCGTCACCATGAAAAGGCTGGGATCACCGGCTGGGCGCAGGTCAACGGTCTGCGTGGGCAGACTTCGATTGAAGAGCGCACCCGCTACGACCTCTATTACGTTGAGAACTGGTCGATCCTCTTCGACCTGAAGATCATGCTGCGCACGCTGGTGCACATTTTCCGGCGGGATAACAACGCGTACTAACCCCAACTACACCATCGTGCTGAGGAGCGCAGCACGCGGCTTCCCGCAACCTGGGACTGCATCAGGGCGTTTGGCCGCTGGCTAAGGCATCGAGGGCGTTGAGCACGACGGTGTAGAAGTCGTTGCCGCCGCCGTGGCCTGCGTCGTCGAGGACGACCAGCCGGCTGGTGGTCCAGCGCTTGTGGAGCTGCCAGGCGGTGTAGAG
>QEUZ01000311.1 GCA_003577355.1 Chloroflexota bacterium
TCGAACTGATCAACCTCGGCATACCAGGGGCGCAGTCGGGCGACCTGCTGAGCCTGCTGCGCGACAATGCACTCGTGCGGAGCGCCGTGCGCTCTGCGGAGATCATCACCTGGAACATCGGCGGCAACGACCTGCGCGCCGCCCGCGAGCGGTACAAGGCCGGCGCCTGTGGCGGTAGCGATGAGCAAGCGTGCCTGCGCGCTGCCGAAGCCGCGCTGTACGCCAACTGGGACGCGCTGCTGGACGAGCTGGCCGAACTGACCGCCGGGCGAACGGTCATCCTGCGTTCGATGGACATCTACAACCCCTACGTCGCCGACGACCTTGCGGATGGTTCATTTCCCATATTCCAGCAGTACATCGACCGTGCCAACGCGCATCTCCGAAGCACGGCGCGGTCGCGTGGGGTGCGTGTCGCGGAAGTTGCACGCGCATTCAACGGCGCCGATGGAATGAGCGACCCGGTCGCAGCCGGGCTGATCTTCGCTGACGGATTGCACCCCAACGACGCCGGTCACGCACTGCTGGCAGAAGCGCTCGCCAACTTGGCCTTCTCCCCCCTCTGGCCCGATGCGGCGGCGGCCTTCGAGCGCGTGTGGCAACGCACCGATGCGCCGGTGAGCGGCGGCGCTACCGCCCGCACCTGGGTTTGGGGACCTGAACCGTTCGTCGAGCGCGACGAGCCATACGCTGAGTCGCCGGGTGGATTGCGTCGCGTGCGCTACTACGACAAGAGCCGCATGGAGATCAGCCAGCCAGATGCCGACAGTAGTTCCATCTGGTACGTCACCAACGGATTGCTGGTCGTCGAGATGGTCACCGGGCGCGTGCAGTTGGGCGACGACGTGTGGGAACAACGCAGCCCGGCGCAGATCAATGTGGCTGGCGACCCGGACGACCCGGCCGGACCAACCTACGCCACGTTCGCGTTACTGCGCGACCTGCCGCCGGTACCGGACGGCAGCCCGCTGACCCAACGCGTTGACCGGCAAGGCGTCGTTACCGACGACCCGACGCTCGCGCGCTTCGGGGCGTTCGCCGCCCAGCGTGTCAGCGTGCCGGGCATCGACCATCAGGTAGCCTCTCCGTTCTGGGAGTTCATGCAGTCCAGTGGCGTGGTCGCCGTCGATGAAGGTCTGCGGGTGGACCTGCTCTTCGCCAACCCGTTCTACGCCACCGGCCTGCCGATCAGCGAAGCCTACTGGGCGACGGTGCGGGTGGCAGGCGCACCGCATGATGTCCTCATCCAGTGTTTCGAGCGGCGCTGCCTGACCTGGACCCCAGACAACCCGCCTGGCTGGCACGTCGAAGCAGGCAACGTGGGCCGACACTACTACAGTTGGCGCTACGATCACAACGAACCGCAGCGCATGAACGCCACATTGAGGCAGAACAGGCGATAATCGCCAGAGCCACGAGGCGTTTGACGGGAAGCAGGGAGCAGCACGATGACCTGGGAAAACCTCGGGACGACCCACCGACCGACGGTCATGGGCACGCATGGCATGGTCGCATCGGCGCATCCGCTGGCCTCCTTGGCCGGGCTGCGCATCCTGATGCAGGGCGGCAATGCCATCGACGCCGCCATCGCAACCGCCGCTGCGCTGAACGTCGTCGAGCCGTTCATGTCTGGCCTGGGCGGGGGCGGCACGATGCTGATCCACCAGGCCGGTGGCGAGACGGTAACCCTGCACTACGGCGGGGGCGTGCCGGAAGCCGGCAACCCGACGACGCTGGATGCCCAATCGGTCGATATCGGGCCGCGCGCGGGCACTGTCCCCGGCGCGCCGGCCGGCTGGCTGGCAGCACTGGGGCGGTACGGATCCATGGACGCCGCCACGGTCTTTGGGCCAGCGATCGAGTACGCCGAGCAGGGGTTCGCGCTGACGGTCAAAGGCAGTGCCTTCTTCTCAATGGGTGTGCCGCGCTTGACCGACGCCGCCAAAGCGATCTACGCCCCAAGCGGTGCACCTCCTCGCTCGGCAACCCGGCTCCGCAACCAGCAACTGGCCGAAACGTTCCGCACGCTGGCCCGCGATGGAGCGGAGTGCTTCTACGACGGACCATTAGGGAAACGGTTCCTGGACGCAGTCCAAGCCGCAGGCGGCATCCTGAGCGCTGCCGACTTCGCGCGCCCGCAGGTCAGCGAGTTCGCGCCTGTCTGCGGTTCGTATCGCGGATTCGAGGTGCGCTCGACTGGCTGGCCACTGACGTCGTACGAGATCCTGCTCACGCTGAACATCCTGGAAGGCTTCGACATCGGCGCGATGCCTGAGGGTGGGGTCGATCGCACTCATACCTTCCTTGAAACACTCAAGCTCGCGATGACCGACCGGGTACAGTACAGCGGCCGTCCGGAGCCGCCACCCCCCGGCCTGCTTTCGAAGGCGTACGCGGAGCAGCGCCGCGCGTTGATCGACCAGTCGCGCGCGACCCCGTTCGGCGGTGAACGGTACACCGCAAACCTGCCGGCTGGGGGCTACACTCCTGGCGACCCAACCCCCTTCCTGCGCGAGCAAACAACGCACTTCGACGTTGTCGACGCAGCCGGCAACGCAGTCTCGGTCACGCAATCGCTGGGCGGCGTGTTCGGTTCCGGCTTCCTGGCTGGCGATACCGGCATCCTCCTGAACAACTTCCTGTTCTTCTTCGACCTCGACCCAGCCAGCCCCAACGTCATCAACGGCGACGGCCGCAGCCTGCCTGGGCCGCTATCCCCAACGATGCTGTTCAAGGACGGCAAGCTGTTCCTGTCGATCGGCACGCCCGGAGCGTTCGGTATCCCGCAGACGACGTCGCAGATGATCTCCTACGTGGTCGACCACGGCTACGGAGTCCAGGCGGCGATCGAGGCGCCCCGCTTCCGGGTGCTAGCCGATCGGACGATCCTCATGGAGAACCGCTTCGACGCAGAGGTGCGGGCCGAGCTAGCCAAGCGCGGGCATGAGATCCAGCTGCTCAGCGCCTACGACTGGGCCTTTGGCGGCGGCCACGGCATCCTGGTCGACCCAGAGACCGGCGCCCTCTCCGGCGGGGCCGACCCGCGCCGCGACGGCTACGCCATGGGCTGGTAGCCAGAGCGCGGCGGCTACCTCCCGGCCATCCGCGAGAGGGCAGCCGCCGTTGCAGCATCTGCCGGGTAGAACAGTTCGAGCGCGAGTTCGGCGAGGGTGATATCGAGCGGCGCACCGAACACCGTCGTTGTCGTCAGGAACGACAGCAACTGGTCGCCGTAGCGCAGCCTGAGCGGGATGACGATTTGCTCCTGACGCCCCGGCACTGCGCTGCCCGGAACCACAGCGTCTGCCGCAGGATACGCGCGCAGCTCGTCGCGCAGCCCCAGGAGCACCTGGTCGCCGGTTGCGTCGATCTGGCGCTGCAGGCGCGCCAACACATGTTCGCGCCACGCCGCTGGGTTCTCGATCGCGCCGGCCAGCCCACCGGGGTGCATGCTGATGCGCAGGACATTGATCGGCGGCTGCAGCAGCTCCGGTGCGACACCGGCGAGGAGTGGCGTGACGGCGGCGTTCGCCGCGATCAGGTTCCAGTGCCGGTCGACCGCCAGCGCCGGGTACGGTTCGTGCCCGCGTAATACCAGGTCGATCGCCTGTTTGGCAGCTCCCATCGTTGGGTCGTCCAGGTTGGACTGGCGGTACACCGGCGCGTATCCGGCGGATACCAGCAGGGTATTTCGCTCGCGCAATGGCACATCGAGCTGCTCGGCAAGGCGCAGCACCATTTCGCGGCTCGGCTGCGCCCTGCCAGTTTCCAGAAAGCTGATGTGGCGCGCCGAGACCTCCGCGCGCAAGGCAAGGTCGAGCTGGCTCATCCGACGCTGCTGTCGCCAGTTGCGCAGAAGCATTCCAACGGACGGTGTGACGTGTAGCATGAGGCAATCCTACGGCGTCTCCCGGCGCAGACCAATTACCTCCAAGGTAATCGCCGTGCCGCACGTATCCTGCAACGATCGTGGATAGCCGGGCCAGAAAGGTCGGGGCCAGACGCCGGCCAGCTGCGGCAACCGTTCCCACTGGGCAAGGTCAGGCCGCGTCACGCACGGGGCCGGACATTCAGAACTGGAGCATCAGATGTTAGCAAGCGCAAACATAACGCTCGAACGGCTTCTCAGGTTCGATGCCCTGCTCTGCACCGGCATGGGGCTGCTGCTCCTGCTGGCCGGCGGGCCTTTGGGCGAACTGTTCGGCCTGCCAGTTGCACTCCTCCGCGCGATCGGTGTCGGGTTGCTGCCGTGGGCGCTTGTCGTCTGGCGGCTGGCGCGAGGGTATGAGGCTGCGCCACTCCGTGCGTGGATCGTGATCGTCGGTAACGCGGTGTGGGGCCTTGCAAGCGGCGTTCTGCTACTGCGCGGCTGGTTTGACCCAAGCACGCCCGGCGCCCTCTTCATCGCCCTGCAAGCTCTCGCAGTTGCGGCCCTCGCTTTCGCACAGGCGCGAGCGATCGCGCGGTCGCACGATGTGCGCCAACCCACCATAACGTAATCACGCCACAGCGCTTACTGCCAACGTGGAATGGGCGACACCGCCACGTGCGTGCGGCACAATGCGCGACGCATGGTAGCCCGTCGGACAGTTCCCTTCTTGGGGTCTCCGTCTCTGGTACAGGTGACACACCTGTCCTGCCTGGCGGGCAGACGACTGTCTTGCGGATGCGTGCAGGGCCTCGCCCCGTGTCCTACCGTTAGTGCATGGTTACGACAGAGATGGAACCAACCAACGACACGCCAGAACCCCGGCTGCGGCGGTTTCGCCCAGCCGCGCAACCACCGACCGCAACGACAGGCGCGCCACGCTTTCGGCTGCGCTTGAGCCGTACTGACGACGGCCGCCTGCTCGTCGAAGCGGAGGGACCACCCGGGCGCGCGCAGACCGTCGCTGACCTGCCGAACCTGGTAACCCAGGCGGGAGCCAGCGACCAGCCCGACTTTTTGCGCGAACGGCGCACGGGCGTCCTGCTCTACAACGCGCTCTTTGCCCCACACATCCTGCGGCTGTTGGAAGAGAGCCGCCTGCACGCTGGTGAGCGTCCGTTGCCCATTGACCTAACGATTGTTGATCAGCAACTCGTCTCACTACCCTGGGAGCTTCTGCGCGACCCAGAGACCGATCGGTTCCTCGCGCTGTCGGAGCGCGCCCCGCTCACTCGCATCGCCCCACCGAGGCCGACCCCTGCCCCGCTGTTGCCACTGCCTGCGATCGGGACATTGAAGGTTGCGCTTATCGCCCAGAACCTGGACGAAGCGGAGATTGCGCTGGCGCAAGCTGTCGGCGTCGACAAACGGGTGGAGGTGTCGTTGGCGCAGTCCGGCGGCACACTGCGCTCCAACCCACATGTCCTTCAGATCAGTGGCCCCTCCGAGG
>QEUZ01000312.1 GCA_003577355.1 Chloroflexota bacterium
GCGGCGCACGATGGCGAGGGGCTGCGCGTCGTCGATACGTGGGAGACTGCCGCGCACTTCCAGCAGTTCGTCGAAACCCGGCTCATGCCGGCGGTCGTCAAGCTCGGCCTGCCGGGCGAGCCGCAGATCGAGATCTTCGAGGCGATCAACATATTCGCGCCGGGCTATACCTCGAAGTAGAAGCTGACGCCAGAAACGAGCCGTAACTCGCGTCACCGCCGGTCAATCCCTGGCCGGCGGTTGTTGGCGTGTCGGACAGCGGGTTGGCCGCTGCCGTATCATCCGCACAGGTGCGCACGCTTGCTGCATGGTGCAGGCGGCGTGGTCGCTGCCTGGCACGCGGAAAGAGTCATGCCGAACGACGATCGCTGGCAATCGCTGGTGACCGACCCCGCGACACTCCTCGGTGTGCTATTCGACGACATGCCGATGGGGATCGCCCTGTTCGACCGGGAAGGCATCCTGCGGGCCTACAACCCAACCTGGGCCGACCTGATCGCGCGGTATGGCTCGGCAGCTGGCGTCGCGGTGCGTCCCGGCCTACATCTGGACGCTGTCCTTGGCCCGGCGACCGATCGAGTCGCCTGGTACGCCAACGTCTACGAACCAGTCCGCAGCGGCAGGACAGTGCGGCGCGATGCCGTGCACCTGCGTGGTGGGTACGAATCCGGTTGGCTGGATTTCGTCCATGCGCCCGTGCGCGAGGACGGCGCGATCGTCGGGATGATGGAAGTCTGCGTCGACGTCACCGAACGGGTGCTCGCCGATGAGCGCGCGCGCCACCTGGCGGCAATTGTGGAATCGACCAACGACGCCGTCGTCGGTGGCGACCTCAATGGGGTCATCGTCTCCTGGAACCGCGGGGCGGAACGGCTGTACGGGTACCGTGCCGACGAGGCTATCGGCCGTTCGGTGACAATGCTCTACCCACCCGGCGCACCGCTGGCGATTACCGATGTCAACGCACTCGCTGCAAGCGATGGCCGCATCGAGCCGTTCGAAGCGCGCAGGCGCCGGGCCGACGGCACGCTGATCGACGTTGCGATCACCTATTCCCCGATCGTCGACCGCAACGGCGTGGTGGTCGGCGTGTCGAGCATCACCCGCGATATCACTGCTCGCAAGGCTGCTGAAGCAGCGCTGCTGGAGCGCGAGGCGCAGTACCGCAGCATCTTCGAATCGAGCCGTGACGGGCTGGCGATCACCGCGGAGGCGAGTGCGCAGTTCGTGGAAGTCAACCCCGCCTGCGCCGCCATGATTGGCTACAGCCGCGAAGAGATGCTCCAGATGCACTGGACGGCAGTTGTCCACGAACAGTACCACCAGCGCATCCGCGAACTGGTGCCGGCAACGTTGATCGGCGGCGACTTTCGCCTCCGCGTTGACCTGGTGAAGCGCGACGGCTCGCTCCTGCCGGTGGAGATGCACGGTGTCGGCTTCTCCTACTTCGGCCGCCCGGCGCTGCTTGCGGTGGTGCGCGACATCAGCGAGCAAGTGCATGCCATGGAACTGCTCGAAGCGCGCGTCGCCGAGCGCACCCGCGAGATTACCTCGTTGCTGGAAGTGTCACGCTCGGTCGCCACAACGCTGGAACGGGACGAGCTGCTGCGGCTCATTTTCGAACAGCTGAACCACTACATTGTCGAATACGCCGGTGTGACGATCTGGCTGGTTGACGGGGATACAGCAGTCTCGGTGGCCTCAACGTTCGATCCGACCATCCAGGGGCAGCGCAGACCGCTGAACTGGGATGCCCCGCCCTGGCAGCATATCCAGAGCGGCGCGTCGTTGGTCATCAACGACATCCTCGCTGACGACCCGCTCGCGCGACACTACCGCGCTGCCAACCCGGACCTGCGTGACCGGCATGGCCGGCTTGTGCGCACCTGGGTTGGCGTGCCATTGCAGGTGAGCGAGCGCATCATCGGCATGCTGGCAGTCACCTCGGCCGAAGCTGGTTTCTTCACCCCGCGCCGGGTAACGTTGCTGGAAGCGATCGCCAGCCAGGCAGCGGTCGCCATCGAGAACAACCGGCTCATTGCCGAAGTGCAAAACAGCGCCGCACTGGCCGAACGCCAGCGCCTGGCGCGTGAGCTCCACGATTCCGTCTCGCAAGCGCTCTATGGCATTGCCCTGGGCGCCCAGACCGCGCGGGCGCTGCTCGACCGCGACCCTGCCCGCGTGGCGGAGCCGCTGGACTACGTGCTTTCGCTCTCCGAGGCGGGGCTGGCAGAAATGCGCGCGCTCATCTTCGAGCTGCGACCGGAATCGCTGGCCGAAGAGGGCCTCGTCGCAGCACTGGAGAAGCAAACCGCCGCGCTGCGCGCGCGCCATCGCATCGACGTGCAGGTGACGCTGCCAGATGAGCCCGATGCACCGGCAGCCGTAGAAGAAGCCCTCTATCGCATCGCGCAGGAAGCGATGCACAACATCGTGAAGCACGCCAAGGCCAGCCGGGTGGACGTGCAACTGGATGCCTCCGCGGACGCACTTGTGCTGGAAATTCGCGACGACGGCCGTGGCTTCGACCCCGCAGCGGATTATCCGGGGCACCTGGGCCTGCGCTCGATGCGCGAACGAGCCGCCAGGGCGGGACTGGACCTGACGATTGACAGCGCCGAAGGGCGCGGCACGATGGTGCGGGCGGTTGCGCCCCTGCGCTGATGACGGAGAGGAGGGAACCACGATGCGCCATGCCGAGCTGAAACAGCGAGTGATCGCGGCGATCGACGCCGAGGCCGCGCACCTGATTGCCGTTGGCGAGGACATCTACCGCCACCCGGAACTGGGCTTCAAAGAAACACGCACCGCCGGGATCGTCGGACGGGAGTTCCAGCGGCTGGGCCTGTCGTATCTGGAAGAGCTCGCCTTGACCGGGCTGAAGACGGTCGTCTCTGGCAGTGGCGCGGCAGGTGGGCCGACGGTCGCGGTGATCGGCGAGCTGGACTCGGTGCTGGTGGCCGACCACCCGCAGGCCGACCCACAGACCGGGGCGGCGCACTGCTGCGGCCACAACGCGCAGATCACGACAATGCTCGGCGTCGCGACCGGCCTGGTACGTTCGGGCGTACTGCCGGAACTGGGCGGCAACGTCGCACTCTTCGCCGTGCCTGCCGAGGAGTATGTCGAGATCGAATACCGTCGCGGGTTGCGGACTGCAGGCAAAACCGAGTTCCTCGGCGGTAAGAGCGAGCTGGTGCGCCTGGGCGCGTTCGACGATGTCGACATGGCCATGATGGTGCATGCGCTGGCCGATGACTCCGGCGCAATTGCCACGATCAATACGAGCTGTAACGGATTCATCGGCAAGCAGGCGCGCTTTATCGGCAAGGCCGCGCACGCTGGCGGCGCCCCACACAAGGGGGTGAACGCGCTGTACGCCGCCCAAATTGCCCTGGCCGCGCTCAATGCCCAGCGCGAGACGTTCCGCGACGACGACAGCGTGCGGGTCCACCCGATCCTGACGCGCGGCGGCGGCCTGGTCAACGTGATCCCCAACGACGTGCGCCTGGAAACGATGGTGCGCGGGAAGACCGCTGCTGCGATCGAAGACGCGGCCGCGAAGCTGGACCGCGCGCTGCGCGCCGGGGCGATAGCCCTGGGAGCCACCGTGGAAATCGACACCCTGCCGGGGTACATGCCGCTGCTCAACCATCGTGGCATGGTGGACCTGTTCCGGGAGAACTTCCTCGCGTTCCACGCGCCGGAGGAGTGGCACGAGGTCGGCCACGGCGCCTGGTCGACCGATCTCGGCGACCTGTCGCACATCATGCCGACGATCGAGCCGTCGATCGCCGGGTTCGCGGGCGTGGTGCACGGCAGCGACTGGCGTATCGTCGACCCCAACCTGGCGTATATCCTGCCGGCAAAGCTGATGGCGATGACGATCGTCGACCTGCTGGCCGAAGGGGCACGTGAGGCGCGCGAGCTGCTCGCGTCGTACACCCCGCCGATGACGAAGGACGAGTACCTGGCGTTCATGCGTCGCAACAGCCGCAGCGAAACGTTCGATGGCGCACGTATCGGCCATTGAGTCTCAGCTGGTGGTGCGACAACCCGGAGCCTTGTCTGTTGGTGGCTGAGTGGAGCACATCTGGGGGGGCTATGCTGGACCTGACACGCTTCTCGGTTCTGACCTTCGACTGTTATGGCACCCTGATCGACTGGGAAACGGGCATCTTGAACGCATTGCGGCCGATCCTCGCCGCACACGGTGTCGCCCGCTCCGATGACGAGACGCTGGAGCTGTTTGGCGAGCTGGAAGCGGAGCTGGAAGCCGGGCCGTACCGCACCTACCAGGAGGTGCTGGCATTGGTCGTGGATGGCTTCGGCGAACGCCTGGGGTTTCAGCCAACCGCCAGCGAGCGCGAGGCGTTTTCAACCTCTGTTGGCGATTGGCCGGCGTTCTCTGACACGGTCGAGGCGCTGCACGCGCTGGCGAAGCACTACCGGCTGGTGATCCTCTCCAACGTGGACGACGCGCTCTTCGCCGGTTCGGCAAAGCGCCTGCAAACCGATTTCGCCGATGTCATCACCGCGCAACAGGTCGGCAGCTACAAGCCGGACCCGCGCAACTTCGCCGTCGCACTGGAGCGGGTCGGCGTGGAGCGCGAGCGCGTACTGCACGTCGCCCAGAGCCTGTTCCACGACATCGCGCCGGCCAATGCTGCCGGGCTGACGACCGTTTGGGTGAACCGACGCTACAACCGCCCAGGGTTCGGTGCAACCCCACCTGCCAGCGCCCAACCGGCCCTGGAAGTGCCTGACCTGGCAACCCTGGCGCGCTTGGCCGATGCCGCGTTCGGAGCCTGATGTGACCGCTGCGTTCCAGATCCGCCCGGCGTTGCCTGCCGACCTGCCTGCCGCGCGGGCCTTGATGATCCGTACCTTCGAGCAGGACTTCGGCTATGGCTATAACCCGGCGTTCCACGCGGATGTGGACGACTTGCAAGGGGTCTATCTGGATAACCCACGGCACACCCTGCTGCTGGCGGTGGACACGGCGACTGGTGCGTTGCTCGGTACTGGCGGCGTGCGCAGCGGCGGGTTGAAGCCGGAGTTCAACCACGCCTGGCTGGTGGCACGCTACGACCCGCAGACGACCGCCCAGCTGGTGCGGGTCTACACCGCGCGGGAGAGCCGGGGACGTGGCGTGGCGCGGGTGTTGGTCGCAGCACTGTTGCAGTTCGTCGCCGATGAGGGGAGCTACCAGGTGGTGGCGTTGCACACCGACCCTAACTCCCCTGGGGCCGAGCGCTTCTGGCGCGGGATGCCGACGACGCTGATCCTCGACGACCGCGATGGGCCTTCCGGTTCACTCCACTTTGAGATGGCGATACCGCCCCGTTCGCCAGCACGTCGGACGAGCGG
>QEUZ01000313.1 GCA_003577355.1 Chloroflexota bacterium
GTCGCGCGCCGACCCGCAGGCGCAGCAGGTCGCGCTCGTCGGAGAGCAGGTTCTGCTCGATCTGCGGCATCGCGTGCGGGTCTGGGTCAACCACACGCAGCTCCCCACGCGAGAAGGTCTGCCAGAGCAGCACCGACATCGCGCCAGCCTCCAGCCCGTGGGCGTCGTAGCCGTTGACATTGCGGCTGGCGATGACCATGTCATTGACGCCGGTGTCGAACATGCCGGATGAATAGCGGATGTAGCAGCCGAGCAGGCGGTCCTCCCACGAGGTCGCGCGCGATTCTGGCTTCAGGTGCAGGTGCACGCCCACAGCAGCGTGGTCGAGCAGGTTCTTGCCAACCGGCAGGTCGGCCACCAGCGGAATGCCCAGCGCCTGCACCTGTTCGGCCGGCCCGATGCCGGAACGCACCAGGATCGGCGGGCTGAAGACCGAGCCAGCGCACAGCAAAACCTCGCGGCCAGAGAACGTCAGCGCTTCCCCACCGCGCGTCGCCTCGACGCCAGTGGCACGACGGCCATCAAACGTCACGCGTGCAACGTGAGTATCACCGAGGATCGTCAGGTTCGGACGCGAGCGGGCTGGCTCCAAATAGGCATCGTTGGTCGAGACGCGGTTATCCGGGGTGCGGTTCATCGGCAGCGACGAGATGCCGGTAGAGTTCGGTGCATTGAGGTCGGCGCACCACGGGTAGCCCAGGTCTAGCCCGGCTTCAACCAGCGCCAGGTCGACTTTGCCGAGCTGCGAAAGTCGCGCACGGTAGATGGTGATCGGGCCGCCGCGCCCGTGGTAGGGGGCGTCGCCGAAGTCGAGGTCGTTTTCCATGCGGTTCATCGCTGGGAGCAACTCCTCGCCGGACCAACCGGCGCACCCCTGTTCTGCCCAGATGTCGTAGTCGTCCAGCTCGCCCCGATGGGCCACCTGCCAGTTGATCGCCGAGCTGCCGCCCACGCCACGACCGCGGTCGTAGAGCCCGGCCTGCTGGGCGCTGGTGCGGCGTGCCAGCAGGTTTGGCCACTGGTAGTCCGGGAAGACGGCCGGGTTCGTGATGCCCAACGGGTTGGGGCTGCGCATCGCGGCCGGCGCCTCGGCTGCCCGGTAGTCCGGCCCGGTCTCCAGCAGCAGCACCGTCACCTGGGGGTCCTCGGTCAGTCGCGCTGCCAGCACCGCGCCGGCTGACCCGGCCCCAACGATGATGTAGTCGTACTGTCGTTCCATCTGGCTCGCCGATCGTTCGTATTTGCGGGTCCGCGGGCGAGATCGTAGTGGCCGCCGGAGGATCCGGCAAGGGCGGCGCTACGACTGCCGTCCGAGGATACGCTCCCACCCGGCGTGCCGCGGGGCAACGCCGAACGCATGGATGATGAACCAGACCCCATCCGTGACACGCACCACGTCGCTGGGCAGGTGCATCTCCACCAGCGGCAGCGGCTCCAGCCCCCGCCCCAGCTGCAGCAGCGCGATCTGCCCAGCGAGGTGCAGATGTGGCCGGGTGACAACGCTGCGGCTGACCAGGCGCCAGTGCCAGGCGACGAGCGCGGCGCCTACCTGATCCATCCACACTGTCGGAGTAGGCAACGGCAGCAGGTGTGAATTGCCAGGACGCGCTTGCGGCTTAGCCAATGTCGACGCTGATGAGCAGCCGCAATTGCAGCCTGCGCCGCCGATCCACACTGTGCAGCTGTACAGGCAAATCCGCAGGGTCAAACACAATGGTGAAATCGACTGCATCGCGTCGACTGCGGCACGCGGCAAGCGGCATGGTGGTCAGATAACTGGTGACCTGACGGAGTTCAGCAAGCAGCCGGTCAACAGCCTCGTGTGGCGTTCTAGCGGCCAAAGTGGATCAACATCGCCAGCTGCTGCTCGGAAATGTCGCGAAAGAAGGCGTGTGTCGCAATCGGCTGCCCGTCGAGGAAGCGCGTGGAGGCACTACCTTCCACCGGCGCCGAGCGCCCATCCTTGGCGACGAAGGTGGTCCGCACGTTCTCCAGCGGCTCACCAGCGATCGCGCGGGTAAACAGCGCGATGCAGTGCTGCAGCTCATCTGGGTGAATGATTTGCCAGATGTTCATGCCGTCGAGGTCCGCCGCGCTGTAGCCGAGTATCTTGTGCCAGGCGGCGTTGACAAACTCGAACGTGCCATCCGGGCGCACGCTCTGGATCATGTCGGACGCGTTCTCAATGACTGCCTGGTAGCGCGCTTCGCTTTCACGCAGCCGGGAATCAGCACGCTCGGGGGTGTCTTCGGTCATCTCCAGCTCCGCTGCTTCCGTGGACCGGCAGTGCGCGACGAATGTCGACTGATTGCCATTATCACCCGGAAACCTGCTATCGAACGGGAGCAATGACAGCAACGCCTGGGACATCCCCTCAACCAGATGGGTGCGCGAGAAACTCCCGTACGACCGCGTTGAATGCATCCGGCCGTTCCTGACCACTCAGGTGACCGGCGCCACTGATGAGCGCCCACTGCGCGCCTGGGATTGCCGCGTGCAGCTCGGCAGAAAGCGCCCGTGGCACGATTTTGTCGTGCTCACCGGCGATGACGAGACAGGGGATAGCGATGCCAACCAGTGCCGTGCGGGTGTCCGCTTCAGCAAGTACCACTGCGGCATGCCGGTAACCGCTGGGGCGGATCTCGGCCATCATCTGCTCGATTTCCGCCAGGGCTTGCGGGCCGGCGCCCCGCCCAACCAGCGCCGGTGTGCGAACGCGGGCCATCTCCGCAGGGGTCATCGTCTCCAGTGCCTGCAAGCGGGCCTCGAGCGCGGCCCGGCGTTCATCCGCTGGCTGGCTGCCGGCCTGGAACGTATCAGCCAGGGATAGGGTGCGGATACGTTCGCCATGCCGCCGGTAGAACTCCTGCGCCAGCACACCACCCCACGACTGCCCGAGCAGATGCACCTGCTCCAGCCCCAACGCGTCGAGCAGCCCAGCCAGGCAGTCGGCATAGTCGGCCAACACCCAGCCCGCACCCGGGTCGTCGGAGCCGCCGTAGCCGGGGGCATCCCAGGCGAGGATGTCGTAGGCGTCGGACAGGCCAGCGAGCTGATGCCGCCACTGAGTTGCGTTCCCGCCGATGCCATGCAGCAGCACCAGCGGTGGGCCGCTGCCGGCGCGCAGGTACGTCAACGTCCGCCCCTCGACGACAATGGTCGCGCGTGTCTCCACCGTTCCTCCTGTACCGCTCACACTCGCGCACACCTAGAGGGCGCGACACCCAGGACAGAGCAGGACATGCCTGGCGGCACACGAGCGCACCACCTGCTGCTGGCGATCATGCGCCTCGCGCGGAGCAGCGTCAATCCCTGCGGCTCGCAAGCGGCGCCTGCATTCCGGCGTATGGAGTGCAACCGCAGGCGCCCTGCTCCAGCTGGAACTGGTACAGCGTCGTTTCCGATGTGGAGCAGCGACTTAGCCCATGCGGTCGTAGCTGACGATCTCCTCCAGCGGATGACGGCCACCCTGCACCGGGTTGGGTCGGGGGTCCTTGATCGTCTTCGGGTAGCCGAGCGCGACGACGGAGCGTGCCATGCGCTCCTGGGGGATGTTGAGGATGCGCTTGGCTTCGGCCTGCTGCTCGTCGTCGCCGAAGAAGGCGATGCCGCCGCCCAGGCCGAGGATGCGGGCGCCGATCATCAGGCGTTCGGTCACGCGTCCCTCATCGTAGGCTTCGCTGCTCAGACTCTCGCCGTTCAGGACAATGGCGATTGCCAGCGGCGCGCCGGCTACCCAGTTGATTGGGGTGCGCAGCTGGCTGATCTTGGAAAGCTGGTCCTTGTCGGTGATTGCGATGAAGTGCCAGGGCTGGGTGTTGCGGGAGCTGCCGGTCCAACGGGCAATCTCCAGCAATTGGGTGATGATGTCATCCGGCACGGCGTCCGGCTTGTACTGGCGTACCTGACGCACCTTGTTGATTTCCGTAACGACCTGATCCGCGTTCGCGAGCCGTGCCATCGAGCGCTGTCCTCCCACTCCGCCCTCGCCTCTGACGAGGGCTGAAACGTGCCGAGTGCATACGTTGCCCTGCTGCTCCAAACGTCGCAGCCATGCTACTTAGTCCCCAGCGCACACCTTCGGCGCCCAGACGATGACACGCTGGTCTGCGGCGACGTGGAGCAGCGGCGCAACCTCCGGCTGGGGCAGACCGGCAGCCGCCAGCATTGAGTTGGTGGTGAACGTGGCTTCAGCCTGTTGCAGCACCCAGGGTGGGTGATGGATCTCGCCACGCATCACCTGGCCATCCGGTCGGACGCTGTAGAGGCAATACCGTTCGGCCAGAAAATGCTCCAGCGTGCCTGGCTGGGCGATGAAGGGATAGCCCACAGGCTGGTAGGCGACCCCCAGCTCGGCCGGTGGGGCGTAGCGATGGGTGCGCCGGCTGCGGTAGCGCACCTGTTCGCCACGCTGGGCGATGCGCATATCGGCATCGAAGTACGGCAGGTGGAACCAGCGCCGCGCGGTGCGCACCGCCACAGGGTTAGCGGCGTCCAGGCTGAAGAAATACACCCCCGGCTTGCCGCCAACAGTCACGTAGGTGCGCACGTTCAGCTCGGCAAAGGCCGAGAGCCACGGCAGCGCTGGGGTGCATCGCGCCCGCACGCCACGCATGACAAACGGCACGACGCTGACCCAAGCAGCCCCTTCCCAGAGGTCGAGCGGGAGCGACTCCGGCACGAGCGGGCGTACCAGGCCGGCCGGGTAGCGCCAGTGGGCGAAGAGCAGCTGTTCCCAGCGCTGCTCCATCACCCAGGGGCCGGGCGGGAGCGGCCAGGGGCGGTGTCCACATTGGCGCAACGTGCTGTGTTGCATGCTTCCTCGTTCCTGTTGCATCGCCAGTTGCGCTGGGAAAACCAGTTGTCAGGTTCCCGGCTTGTCTGGAGTATCCGACACATCTACCCTTGCAGGTGGAACTTGGAGTGACGAAAGGCAAACGGTGAAATCTCGACGCATTGGCTTGCGACGTTTCGGGTGGCTCGGGTGCCTGCTGCTGGTCCTCAGCGCCTGCGGCGGCTCGGACAACAATGCAACAGACCCGGCCCCAACGGCCGCGGCGCAACTCACGCCGACCCCCAACGTCTACGCCACCGCCACCGCCTACACTGCTGCCGGAACGCCGACGCCGTTCCCGACGCTGGCTGCCGACATGAACGTTATCCCGAATACCCCTGCCGGCAAGCAGCTCGCCTGGGTGATGCAGTTCTTCTTCTCAATCGACCCAACCCAGCTCGACCCCCAGGACATTACCCCCCGCTTTACCGACCAGTTCCTCGCAGCGCTCCCGGTCGACCGGCTCACCGCCTCGATCCAGACGTTCAAGGCCAACAACGGCGATGCCGTCTTCACCGGCTTCGTGTCGCC
>QEUZ01000314.1 GCA_003577355.1 Chloroflexota bacterium
GTCGGAGATCCTCGTGACGACCGGCGGGCAGGAGGCGCTCTTCCTGCTGGCCCAGGCGTTGATCGAGCCGGGCGATGAAGTCATCGTCCCGGACCCGCGTTACACCTCCTACGACCACGCGATCGAGCTGGCCGGCGGGCGGATCGTGCTTGTGCCGACCACCGAGGCCGACGACTTCGAGCTCGACCCAGATGAGGTGCGAACGCGCATCACCCCCCGCAGCAAGGTGCTGCTGCTGATCTCGCCAAACAACCCGACGGCGGGCATCAACCGTCCTGAGACGGTGCGCCGCCTGGCGAGCATCGCCATCGAGCATAACCTGATCGTTATCTCCGACGAGATCTACGAGAAGTTCCTCTACGACGGCGCCGAGCAGATCAGCATGGCAAGCCTGCCCGGCATGCGCGAGCGGACGATCACCCTGAACGGCCTCTCAAAGTCCTACGCGATGACCGGCTGGCGGATCGGTTACCTGTGTGCGCCGGCCGAGTTCATCCAGACCGCCACGGCGCTCAAGCGCATGGTCAACGTCCAGGCGCCGACTGTCTCCCAATGGGCCGGGGTGGCGGCACTGAACGGCCCGCAAGAGTGCGTCGAGGAGATGCGCCGCACCTACGCCGCGCGCCGCGCGCTGCTGATGCGGGCGCTCTCCGAGATGGGTTTCACCTACGGGACGCCCCGCGGCGGGCTCTACATCTGGGCCAACACCGCCTCAACCGGCATCGGCTCGACCGAGCTTTCCTACCGCTTCCTCCAGGAAGGCGGCGTGCTAATCCTGCCCGGCACCGGCTTTGGCGAGCACTGGATCGACTACATGCGCATGACCCTGCTCCAGCCGATCGAAGTGCTCGAAGAGGCAATCGACCGTATGCAACGCACCCTCGCGCGACAACGAACGGCGCGGTGAGCACGATGACACAGCCGGGTATTACCCAGGTCACCATCCCCGCCGAGGCGCTGCGGCGACAAGCCGAAGCGATCCTGGTCGCCTATGGCGCGACGCCGGAGGAGGCGGCGCTCCAGGCCGACGCGCGCTTGCAGGGCGAGCTGCGCGGGCACCCCGGCCAGGGGCAGGGCATGCGTGGGATCGAACGCTACTGCGCGATGCTGGAGAGCGGGGGGATCGTCCCCGGCGCGCCGTTCGAGATCGTCGTCGAGACGGTCGCCACGGCGCTGGTCGACGGGCATAAGGGGTTTGGGCAGGTGATCGCCACGCGGGCGATGGACCTGGCGATCGAGAAGGCGCGCGCGGTCGGCGTGGGGCTGGTCGCGGTGCGGCACTCCAACCACCTGGGCATCACCGCCTACCACGCGATGCGCGCCGCTCACCAGCGCATGATCGGCATCTGCCTCACCAACGCTGGGCCGGAGATGGCCCCGTGGGGCGGGATCACACCAACCCTCGGCACCAACCCCTGGGGTATCGCCGCGCCGACCGACCTTGGCTTCCCCCTGGCGCTCGACATGGCCCTCTCGACCAGCGGCAAAGGCATGGTGCGCTGGCATCAGCGCCTGGGCCTTCCGGTCCCGACCGACTGGGCCTACGACAAGGATGGCAACCTGACCGACGACCCGGCCAAGGCGTTGGACGGCCCGCTCGTCCCGATCGGCGCGTTCAAGGGCACCGGCCTGTCGCTGATGACCGATGTCCTGTGCGGGGTGCTCACCGGCGCGGCGTTCGGGCTGACCCCCTACCGTGACCCGACGAACCACGATGTCGGCCACATGCTGATCGCAATCGACATCGAGCGCTTCATGCCGTGGGATACCTACCTGGAGCGCATCCGCAAGCTCTGCGAGGAGGTGCGCGCGTCCGAGCTGCGGCCCGGCTTCAGCGAGATCCTGCTCCCTGGCGAGCTGGAACACCGGCGTGCCACCGAGCGGCTGCGCGACGGCATCCCGTTTGACCTGCAGGACCTCGAGACGCTCCGCCGGCTCGCCGAGCAGCGCGGCGTGCCGTTCACCCTCGAACGCTACCGGACAGGAGCCACGCCATGAGCAACCCCAGCCTGCGCCTGCTGCTGCTCGACCCGCAGCCGGAAAGCGAGCTTGCGTTCGTCAGGAGCCTCGTGCCGGAGACAGCGCTTGCAGTATCCGCCCCACCGGAGGACGACCCGCAGGCCGTGCGCGCGCTCCTGGGCAACGCCGAGGCCATCGTGACGCGAGAACAGCCCGTCACCGCCCAGACGCTGGCAGCCGCCCCCAACCTGCGATTGGTCCAGAAGTACGGCGGCCGGCCCGACCGGATCGACCTCGACGCGGCGCAGGCGGCCGGCGTCGCCGTTGCGGTGATGCCGCTGCGCGGTTGCATCGCCGTCGCTGAACTGACGCTGACACTGATACTGGCGCTCTCGAAGCAGCTGATCGATGCGCACCGGGCGACCGTCGAGGGCGCCTATCGGGAGCTTGGTCTGCAACCGGCACGCTCCAGCCAGCGCGTGCATGCCTTCCAGTGGATGAAGCTGCCCAACCTGCAGGAGATCCGCGGCAAGCGGCTCGGCGTCGTCGGCTTCGGTGAGATCGGGACGGAGGTTGCCAAGCGCGCGAACGCCTTCGGGATGGAGGTCGTCTACTACAAGCGCGAGCCCCTCCCGGCCTGGCTCGACGCACAGCTCAACGTCCAGCCGCTCCCCTTCGATGAGTTGCTCCGGACCTCCGACTTCGTGACCCTGCATGTGCCGCACGGCCCAGCAACCGACAAGCTGATCGGCGCGCGTGAGCTCGGCCTGATGCAGCCCAGCGCCTACCTGGTCAACACCTGTCGCGGCCCGGTCGTCGACGAGGCCGCACTCGTCGCAGCGCTACAGGCTGGCGCCATTGCCGGAGCAGGACTCGATGTATTCGAGTTCGAGCCGCTCCAGTGGGATAGCCCCTTGACGCAGCTCAGCAACGTGATCCTCACGCCGCACATCGGCGGCGGCACCG
Source organism: Chloroflexota bacterium (assembly GCA_003577355.1). Taxonomy (GTDB): domain Bacteria; phylum Chloroflexota; class Chloroflexia; order Thermomicrobiales; family CFX8; genus CFX8. The sequence continues at coordinate 2,926 of QEUZ01000314.1, forward strand.
GCGGCGCGCGCGAAAAGCAGATGCAGGACGTGCTGGACAACATCCTGCGCTTCAGCCGGGGCGAAGAGCCGCTGCACCGCCTCGTTTAGTGCGGGCAGTCAGCCGGTTGGCCCTGCAGCCTGAAGCATTGTGCTACGACTCGTTCTCCAGCAGCACCTTGGCTTGCAGCAGCGCGATGCGCTGTTCGTCGCTGACTTTGGGGTACGCCAAGTGCAGCCCCTCCATGGCGTTGGTGATGATTTCCGCCACGGCGATGCGCGTGAACCACTTGTGGTCGGCCGGGATGACGTACCAGGGGGCGAACTCTGTGCTGGTGTGGCTGAGGGCGTCCTCATAGGCTCGCACGTAGTCGTTCCAGTATGCGCGCTCCTTGACATCCTGGGCCGAGAATTTCCAGTTCTTATCCGGCTTGTCAATCCGTTCCAGGAAGCGTCGTTTCTGCTCTTCTTTGGAGACATGCAGAAAGAATTTCAGCACGAGCGTGCCGTTCTCGGTGAGGTAGCGCTCGAAGTTGTTGATCTGCCGGAAGCGCCTGCGCCAGATGCCCTTGTCCTTCATCGCGGGCGGAAGCTTCTGTGCTTCGAGGATCGCCGGGTGGACACGCACGACCAGCACTTCCTCGTAGTACGAGCGGTTGAAGATGCCGATGCGGCCGCGTTCCGGCAGGTGTCGGATGCAGCGCCAGAGATAATCGTGGTCCAGCTCCTCGCCGCTCGGGGCTTTGAAGCTGGCAACCTGGGTGCCCTGTGGGTTCAAGCCGGACATCACATGCTTGATCGTGCTGTCCTTCCCGGCAGCATCCAGCGCCTGGAAGATGATCAGCACCGCCCACTGGTCCTGGGCGTAGAGCATGTCCTGGTAGCTGGTAAGGCGGACAACCCCGGCTTCCAGGTCCTTGCCCGCCTGCTCCTCCGACGTGTAGTGGGCGACGAACTTCGGGTCGTAGTCGCCAAGCGAGATCTTCTTCCCGGCCGGCACGATGAAGTGCTTCAGGAACTCGTCGTGGTTCACCCCTGTCGCCCCTCTCGCAAGACGCAACGGGAGGGCGTGCTGCCCTCCCGTTGGTGCGAACGTCGGTTGCGCCGCTCGTCTAGCCGATTGCCGCCGCGTAGCGTTCCTCGACGGCAGCCCAGTTCACCGTGTTCCACCAGGCGCTGAGGTACGCCGGGCGCAGGTTCTGGTACTTCAAGTAGTAGGCATGCTCCCAGACATCAACGCCGAGGATCGGCGTGCGCCCCTCCATGAGCGGCGAATCCTGGTTCGGGGTGCTTTCGACCACCAGCTTGCCATCGGCGACCGAGAGCCAGGCCCAGCCGCTGCCGAAGCGCGCCGCGCCAGCCTGGTTCACCTTGGTCTTCAGCTCATCGAGGCTGCCGAAGGTGCTGTTGATCGCCTCAGCGAGCGCGCCGCTCGGCTCGCCGCCGCCGTTCGGGCCCATGATCTGCCAGAACAGGCTGTGGTTGGCGTGCCCACCGCCATTGTTGCGCACGGCGGTGCGGATGTTCTCCGGCACGCGGCTGAGGTCGCTGATCAGCTCCTCGATGCTCAGCGCGGCCAGGTCGTCGTGCCCTTCCAGCGCGGCATTCAGGTTGTTGATATAGGTCTGGTGGTGCTTGGAGTGGTGGATCTCCATCGTGCGCGCATCGATGTGCGGCTCAAGCGCGTCGTAGGGGTACGGCAGGCTCGGTAAGGTATACGCCATGCGAGAATCCCTCCCTCGTATCGTGTCCGGCTGCTTCGTCGACAGTGACGACAGCCACGGTTCCGGGTCGACCGGCGTGGGGGCCCACACCGGGTTCCCCGCTAGAATACCCGCGCTTGCGCCGCGCGGCAATGCGCGAAACCTCGTACATGCGCCGTTCCATGCCTGTGCAGCCACGGTTGGACGCGCATAACCGCTCACTCACACGACATCGCGCCCAGCACAACGTCAGCGCCGCGACCTGCCCGGCCGCATCACGGCAGCAACTGCCTCCACAGCAGCTCGCAGACAGGATGCTGGTGCCCGGCCACCGGGACAAGGTTTCCCGCATTGTCGTAGACGATCCGGCCGCTCGATGTGACAAGCGTCCCAGTCGCATCGAAGACGCAGTCGCATGCTACACTGGCCGCCTGCTGTGCCTGGCTGAGAACTGAACGACGGGAGACTGTCCATGCCGTTCGCCATGCCCCGCTCGCGTCCCGCTTCCCTGCTCCTCGTCGCGGCCCTGCTCCTGGCTAGCCTCGCGGCGCTCTCCCCACGCGTCGCCCAGGCCGTCACCGTCACCGACTGCACAAACCTCGCCACCCTCAAGACCACCCTGGAGGCTGGCGGCACGTTCGTCATCAACTGCGGCGTCGTCACCCTCGACTTCGGCAGCGAGATCGTCATCGACAGCGATACCACGATCGACGGCTT
>QEUZ01000315.1 GCA_003577355.1 Chloroflexota bacterium
AGGAACAGCGCAAGCCCTCCGAGGAAGCCTGCGATGATCGGGAATGGGTCAATCTGAGCGCTGGGCACACCCCCTCCGATCCGCGGGACGACCACGAACGACGCCATGCCCCAGCCAGAGCCGGAACGACCCGGCGCCGGCGTCAGTGCACCCGATGCGCCAAGCTCTGGCCTGTGCTACCCAGCAGCGCGCAGGAGCGCGGCGATGTCGTCCCGGCCGGCCTCCAGTGCATTCTGCACAGGGGTATTCCCACGGTAGTCCAGCGCCGAAGCATCCGCTCCTCGTTCGAGCAGCCAGGCTACCATTTCGGCATCACCCGCGTGGACCGCGCCATGCAGCGCCCCCCGGTGACCGCTGCGCCCCGTTCAACCAGGTAGCGCGCCAATCCTGCCTGCCCAGCGACCGTGGCGTGGTTCAACGCGGGGATCGTATGGGCGCCACTCGCATTCGCCATGCCTGGGTCGGCGTCGACGATGGCCCGCACGTAGTCATCCATCCCCAGCATCACTGCTGCGCAAAACTCCAGCTCGGCGCCGTGATCCAGCAGATACTCGGCAATCGCACGGTTGCCGACGTGCGCTGCAGCGCCGAGCGGCGTTTCGCCCTCCGCGCCCGGAACCGACGAGACTGTGCCGACGAGCGCCGGATATTCGGCGACAGCAGCCTGTACCGCCGCAAGGTCGAAGTGACAGCGGATGATGAACTGGTTGATCGTGTCCTGGTCTGGCAGTGCGGTGTTGCTGCTCACGGGTTATGCCCTTTCGCGTCGATACCAGCGTGTACGTTCAGTGTACGACTTCTCGCGTGGCCAGCAACGACTCGACGGCGGCGTAGACGTTCGCGCTGAAGTGGTCTGCCCCTAACTGCTGGACAACTCCGTCGCGCTCAAGTAACGCGAATACGTTCGGCTTGACTCTTGCCAGCCGCACGTCGATCCCCCGCACATTCGCAAGCCCGATCAACTCCTTCAACTGCGCCGAGCCTTGCGAATCGCTAAACGTGATGCTCTGGCAGTCGAGCACGGCTCCCCAGATCGGGGTTGGGCTGGTGAGCACCAGCTCGCGCAGCCGGTCGCCAAGCGCATCAGCTGTGGCAAAGAACAGACCCCCCTCCAGCCGCACGATCAGGATCCCAGGGTACTGTTCGCCATCCGGGTAGGTATCTAGCTCCTGAAACACCTGCGTCCCCGGCGCCCGGCCAAGTTGCGGCATCGCTGGCGAGGTTACGGTGCGGATCAACCAACCGACCGAGAGCACCACACCAATCAGGATGCCCGTCAACACGCCGGAGAGCAGCACGCCGGTCAGCGCTGCTATAGCAATCCAGAAGTCAGCGCGTTGTATCCGGAACAGCCGCCGCAGCTCCCGGATATCGAGCATCCCGAAAATCACCGCTTCGATGATAATCGCGCCCAGCACCGGTGTCGGCAGGCTGGAGATGAGCGTCGCAAACGTCAACATGCCCACGACGGTGATCACGCCAGTAACCAGGGACGCCACCTGCGACTTCGCGCCAGCCCGGTCGTTCAGCGAACTCGCCGATAGGCTGGTTGAAACAGGGATGCCCTGGAACAGGCCAGAACCAATGTTCGCAGCACCTTGTGCAAGGGATTCCTGGTTGATGTCGATCCGATAGCCGTGGCGCGTCGCGAACATACGGGCGTAGCCGGCGCTCTGCGAGAAGCCGATCATGACGATAGCGAACGACGCAGCGCCAACCGCAACGAAGTGATCGAGCGCCAGCCCCACATCCGGCAAGACGGGCGTCGGCACCCCGCGAGGCACATCGCCAACCAACGCCACACCGCGATCACCCAAGTCAAGCAGCGGCGACAGGATCAACCCGGCCGCGACGACAACGAGCGTGCCGGGCAAACCGCGCGCGAAGATACGCAGCACGACAAGCGCCGCCAGCGCAGTTCCCCCAACCAGCAGCGTCGTGCCGTGGATCGCGTCGAGGCCGCCTAGCCATGACCAGAACTCCTGCCAAGAGTTGTCGCCCTTAGCTGTGGTGCCAGTCAGACGCTTCAATTCGCCAATCGTGACATCCAGCGCCGCCCCGGAGAGGAACCCGACAATCACCGCCCGCGAAACGAACTGGGAGATCCAGCCCAGCTGAAACAGCGCGATCAGCACGAACAGGATGCCGACCACCACAGCGACCGTCGCAATGAACGCGACTTGGTCGGCGGGGTCCGCAATGTTCGAGAGCGCAAGCGCACTGCCGGCGACAGCCGCAAGACTGGAGCTTGGGCCAGTCGCGATCTGGCGTGCCGTGCCGAAGATTGCATACACGATGGCCCCCAGCGCTGCCGCATACAGGCCATGTTCCAGCGGGACGTTCGCAATTCCGGCGTAGCCCAGTGCCTTGGGGATAACCAGCGTGGCAACGGTGATTCCGGCAATGACATCGGCGCGCAACCAACGGCGGTCGTAGGCCGGCGCCCAGGTGAGGATTGGCAGAAAGCGCGTCGCCCAGCCGTGCTCTCGGGTTCGGCCTTCCTGCTGCAACGCGCGTTCCTCTTTCGTCTATCTGTCGCGCACCGACGCGGCTCGGTTCAGTCCATTGCCGGCCTGGTTGCTCGTGCTGCACACCCCGTGGTACCCGGCAGATCATACGCCAGGTCGCTTTCGGCAATGCGGGCATCCGTTGACAGCGCACTGGGTGTCCCCTACGCTCCTGCCGTTCAAACGACTTTGAATGCCGATACGAGAGAGAGAGGGCTCCCGTGACGACCCGCAGCACCCCGCGCATGCGCTACGATCAGCGCGTCCCAATGCGCGATGGCGTCACACTGTCCGCCGACATCTACCTGCCGCCGGATGGCGATGGCCCCTGGCCAGCGATCCTCCAGCGCACCCCATACGACAATACCGCCGCACTCTGGCAGAACATCGCCATCTATTTCGCCAGGCGCGGGTATGCATTCGTCAGCCAGGATGTGCGCGGCCGCTGCGACTCCGACGGCGAGTGGGTGCCGATGGTCAACGAGGGGCCGGACGGCTACGACACGATCGAGTGGATCGCCGAACAGCCCTGGTGCAGCGGCAAGGTCGGCATGATGGGCGGCTCCTACGGCGGACTGGTCCAGTGGACCGCCGCCAAGCACCGCCCACCCCACCTGGCAGCGATGGTCTCGACCGCCGCCGCGGGGCGCTGGATGGAAGAGCTGCCGTTCCGCTTCGGCTGCACGATGCCGTACTGGATCTGGTGGCTGAACCTGGTCGGCGGCCGCACCCTGCAACAGGGCATCCACGACCACCCGGAAGTGCCGGACTGGCCCGCCATCTTCACCCACCGCCCATTGCGCGACCTCGACAAAGCGCTGGGCCGCACCAACACGGTCTTCCACACCTGGCTCGCCCACGACACCTTCGACGAGTACTGGCAGAAACCCTCGCTCATCGGCCACTTCAGCGGCATCGACGTGCCAGTGCTGCACATCACCGGCTGGTTCGATGGCGACCAGTGGGGGGAGCTGCATTACTGGCACGGCATGGTCAACGAATCCCCCGCCGCCGACCGCCAATGGCTGCTGATTGGCCCATGGGACCACGCCGGCACCCGCACACCGGTGCAACGCCTCGGCGGCCGCGACTTCGGCCAGAGCGCGGTACCCGACCTCAACGCCATCCACCTGCGCTTCTTCGACAAGTGGCTCAAGGGCATCGACAATGGCCAGGAAACCGACAAGCGGGTGCGCATCTTCACCATGAACAGCAACGAGTGGCAAGAGGGGGATGTCTGGCCGCCTGCTGGCACGCGTGTCGTCCCGTTCTACTTCCATTCCAACGGCCGGGCCAACACGCTGGGCGGCGACGGCACGCTCTCGACCGAGCCGCCGAGCGGCGATGAACCACCCGACACCTACACCTACGACCCGGATGATCCCACCCCAAGCGTGCCGGACCTCAGCGGCCTACCGTTCGGCGACTACCCCTTTGACACCCGCTGGCGACAGCGCCGCGACGACGTGCTGGTCTACACCAGCGCCCCGTTTGAGGAAGACACCCAGATCACCGGCCATCCGTTCATCACCCTGTTTGCTGCAAGTGACTGCAGCGACACCGACTGGCACGTCACCCTCTGCGATGTCCTGCCGAACGGCCGGGCCGACGAGCTGACCAGCGGTTGCATGCGCGCAGCCTACCGTGGCGGCCTCTACGCGCAACCGAGCGCCATCACCCCAGGAGCAGTCATCGAGTACCGCCTGGAACTGATGGCGACCTCCAACCTGTTCAGGAAGGGCCACCGCCTGCGGGTCACCGTCGCCTCGGCCAACTACCCGGCCAGCGCCCGCAACCCCAACACCAACGCCAAGCCGGGCGACGACGACATCTGGGTCGTCGCCCACAACACCGTGCACCATTCGGCGATGTACCCAAGCAGGCTGGAAGCTCCAGTGGCCCCACTCCCTGGCCCCACACTCCCGCGAAGTGAGGAGGGGGTGTAATGGGTGGAAGCCGCCGCCGTTCCAGCCCAAACGCCCGACGAACTGCGCGGGCGCCGTGGATGAATGGAACAGCCCAACGACGACAAACGGCGCCCCGCTCGGCGCTGAAGCGGGCCCGGTAGTGAGATCACAACGGAGGTAACGATGTTCGGAAACTACGAGCGCCGCATGCCACGGCTGATGCAGAACACCCGCGTGGCGATGCGCGACGGGGTAGAGCTCTCGTGCGATGTCTACCTGCCCCCGACGGGGGACGGCCCGTGGCCGGTGATCCTCTCGCGCACCCCGTATGACAACGCGCGCGAGGGTGGAGTGAAGCGCGCGGTCTGGTTCGCCAAACGTGACTACGCCGTCGTCCTGCAGGACTGCCGTGGGCGCTGCGATTCCGACGGCGAGTGGAACCCGTTCTTCGACGACGCCCGCGACGGCCACGACACCGTTGTCTGGTGTGGGGAACAACCCTGGAGCACCGGCAAGGTCGGGATGATGGGCGGCTCCTATGGCGGGTTCAACCAGTGGATGGCGGCGCGGGAGCAACCGCCCTACCTCGCGGCACTGGTGACAACCTCCTCAGCCGGGCGCTGGATGGAGGAGCTTCCCTATCGCTTCGGTGTCTACTCCACCTTCTGGATCATCTGGCTGCAGCTTGTCGGCGCGCGCACGAGCCAGCCCGGCTACGGCGGCGCGTTCGACGGCCTCGCTCCGATCGACTGGGAGTGGGTCACGACCCGCCGTCCCCTGCGCGACCAGGACCTCGTGATTGGCCGGCTCGATTCCGTCTGGCGCGAGTGGCTGCGGCACCAGACCTTCGATGACTACTGGCAGGAGATCTCCTGC
>QEUZ01000316.1 GCA_003577355.1 Chloroflexota bacterium
CCGGGTGCTGGGTCGTCGTTGTAACCGGTCGAGATGTACAGCTTGCCGTCCGGTCCGAATGCGAGGTTCCCTCCGTGATGCCACCAAGATGCGTCGACATTGTCCTGCCAGAGCACCACTTCGCTGCTCACGTCCGCCGTATTGCCGAGCGCCGTGACGCGTGAGACCCGGTCGCGCAGGGGTGTGTTGGCCGTGTAGAACAGGTAGACATAGCCGTTACTGGCGAAGGATGGGTCAAGCGTCAGCCCGACCAGTCCGCGCTCGCCCTGATCGATGTTGATGTTGGTCAGCTGTAGGAACGGTATGGGGGCAACCGTTGTGCTACCTGACGGCACGAGCTTGACCACACCACCACGCTCGGCGATCAGCATGCGGCCGTCCGGGGTGAAGGCCACGGTAGTGGGCTGGGTGAGCCCAGTGATCAGCGTCGTGTTCTGGAATCCCGCCGGCGGCGCGCCGCTGACGGACTCCGGAATGAGCGCGACGATGCCGGCGACCATAACGCTACACAGCGCCAGCACACAGCCAAACGCATACATCCTGCGCCTCATTCGCGCACCCCTTCCTCCACCGGCTCGTGTGATGGTGCAAAGATCTCGGCACAGTCGTCGCTGCGCGCCTGGTAGACGCTCCCGGACAGCGTGACGCCGAATGCAGCCCGCAGGAACGTCACCGACAACCACCGCTGCTGCTGCACAGACCGCAGCACGAAGCAGCCATGGCTACCGATCCATCAGAGAGACACGAATGCCGGAAACTCAATAAATCCTACTGTAGCCCGGGGGTCTCTTGCATCACCCTGTATCTTCTGTCAGGTAGACGAGTCACTATTGTCATCTGCGGGCCTGCATCGAATCACCGGAGTGTCTGCCGAGTTCCAGGCTGCGGCCCACACGGGGTATCAGCAGCCACCCGCTGCGACATCACCCGGTGCTGTAGCGCCGCCAGCAGGCACTGGTGAATGAATCACAGGTGAAAGATCACCCCCCAGCGATCCATCGCCGCATGATCGGGCTATCATGCCGCCAACTGCTGGACGAACGGAAGGGGATGCCGCGCAGATGACGCGACCGTTGCAGGTGGGGGTGTATCTGCTGCCGTGGACGGGCGGCATGGCCGGGGAGACGCCGCGCTGGAGCGATGTGCTTGCCATGGCGCGCGCCACCGAGGACGCCGGCTTCGATTCGCTCTGGGTATCCGACCACTTTATGCACGAGATCGACGGGCACCCCGACCAGGGACCGTGGGAGGGTTGGTCGAACCTCGCGGCGCTGGCGGCGGTGACCAGCAGGGTGACGCTGGGCACGAACGTGCTGGCTACCAGCTTTCGCAACCCAGCCCTGCTGGCGAAGATGGCCGACACGGTGGACGAGATCAGCGGCGGACGCCTGATCCTCGGCATTGGTGCGGGCTGGCACGAGCCGGAGTATCGCCAGATGGGTCTGCCCTTCGACCACCGCGTCAGCCGCTTCGAGGAGGCGATCCAGATCATCCACTGGCTGTTGCGCCATGGCGAAATCGACTTCAAGGGGCGCTACTACACTGCGCGCGAGTGCGAGCTGCGTCCGCGTGGCCCCCGCCCGCACGGGCCGCCGATCATGGTCGGCACCCGTGGCCTTCGCATGATGCGCATCACCGCGCGCTACGCCGACTATTGGAACGTCGCCTGGCCCAGCCGGGCCGAACGCGCCTTGCCGGCGCTGGCGGCCTTCGACGAGGCCTGCGCCGACGCCGGCCGCGACCCGGCCACGATCGTGCGCACCGCCGGGGTCATGGTTGACATCGCGGGCGACTACCCCCACCGTGGGCACGACTGGGTCACCCAGCTCCGCGCGCGGGTCGACCCGCTCACGGGCAGCCCGCAGGAAATCGCCGAAGAGCTGCGTACCTACGCCGCTGCCGGGGTCGGGCATGTCCAGGTGTGGATCGACCCGCTCACCCCAGCCGGGATCGAAGCCTTTGCGCCAGTGCTGGAAGCACTGGACGCAACGCACTGAGAAAGGAGCAACCGATGGCCGCAACGACGAACGACATGAAGATCGGCGTGATCCTGCCGGAGGCGGAGTTCGACATGGGTGGCGCGACCGCCCGCTGGAGCGACTTCCGCGCGATGGCGGGGTTAGCCGAGCAGGTTGGCTTCGATTCCGTCTGGTTCGTCGACCACCTGATCTACCGCGACGAGATGACGATGCTCGACCAGCAGGGGGTCTGGGAGTGCTGGTCGATCCTCGCGGCGCTGGCGGCGGTAACCGAGCGGTTGGAGCTTGGCTCGCTCGTCACCCCCACCTCGTTCCGCAACCCGGCGCTCTTTGCCAAGATGGTCGACACGGTTGAGGAGATCTCGAACGGGCGGGTGATCCTGGGGCTGGGGGCGGGTTACCACTGGGGCGAGTACCGCGCCTTCGGCTACCCTCACGACCACCGCGCCAGCCGCTTTGAAGAAGCGTTCACAATCATCCGCAGCCTGCTGCGCGATGGGAAAGTCGACTTCGAAGGGACCTACTACACCGCCCGCGAGTGCGAGCTGCGTCCACGTGGCCCACGCCCCAACGGCCCGCCGCTGATGATCGGCAGCAAGGGGCCGCGCATGTTGCGCATCACCCTGCCGCACGTCGAGATCTGGAACGCCTGGCTCTCCGGCAGCCGTAGCCACCCGGAAGAAGTGCCGCCCCTACGCGACCTCGTCGACGCCGCCTGCGCCGATGTCGGCCGCGACCCGGCAACCCTGCAACGCAGCGTCTCAATCATGGTCGACCAGAAAGGGACGCGCGAGATCGGCCCCAGCATGAAGCCGGAGGACGCCGAGCCGCTCAGCGGCACGACCGACGACATTGTCGCCGGCCTCAAGGGCTTCGCCGCCGAGGGGATCGACCACCTGCAGATCTATCTCGTCCCGAACACCCTCGCCAGCATCGAAGCGTTCGCGCCGGTGCTGGAGGCGTTCCGGCGGTAACTTGGTTGGGATCGAGAGAGTGCGACTGGTAGGCAGTCGAACCACACGAGGATGGAAAGAAGGGGGATCATCGTGCAGCGAACACGTGCACAGGGCCTGGAGCGGCAGGTGTGGGAAGCTACCGTCGCACGTATTCGCGATCGCCTTGTACAAATGGCACGCAACGGTGATGACCCGACTGACTACTCGACGCTCTGGGAGCAAACAGGAAAGCTCCCATCATGGCATCGCTTTGGAGCGGCACTTCAGGAAGTTGGCCGCAGAGAGCATCAAGCCAAGCATCCGCCGCTGCTCGCACTGGCGATTCGAAGGTCCGACAAACTGCCCGTTTCCGTCGCTTGGGAATGTTTCATTGACCAGGGAACCAACACCAGTGAGCGCCGCGAAATTCACATCGCCGCGCTAAGAGAAGTCCGCGAGTTTTGGCGAGCACATTCGACGTAACCACTGTGTGCAGGCTGCAGTGTCATGAGAAAGCAACCGCCAATGAAACCGACTGACGAGCGAGGTCACGGCTTCGCCACCCGCGCGATCCACGCCGGGGAACATGCCGACCCGGCCACCGGCGCGCACAACACCCCGATCTACCAGACGACGACCTATGCCTTCGATTCGCTGGAGGCGAAGGCGGCGGCATTAGAGGGTGCGCCGGGCACCTTCGTCTACACCCGCGGCGGCAACCCAACGACGGCGGCGCTGGAGGCGAAGATCGCCGCGCTGGAAGGGGCGGAGGCGGCGGTTGCCGCGGCCAGCGGCATGGGGGTCATCATGGCGGCGCTGCGCTCGCTGGCCCGCTCCGGCGACCACATCATCGCCGCCGACAACGTCTACTACTGGGCGAACATCTACCTGAACGAGGATGCTCCGCTAGACGGCATCGAGGTCAGCCGCGTCGACATTACCGACCTCGACGCCGTGCGGGCCGCGTTCCGCCCCAACACGAACGTGCTCTACTGCGAGTTCCTCTCCAACCCAGCGATCAACGTCGCCAACATCCCGGCGCTGGCGGCGCTGGCCCGCGAGCATGGCGCAACGTTGGTGGTGGACAACACCTTCACCAGCCCCTACCTCTTCCGCCCGCTGGAACACGGCGCCCACCTCAGCCTGCACTCCGCCACCAAGTACATCAGTGGTCACGGCGACGCGCTGGCGGGCGTCATCTCCGGTTCGGCGGAGCTGATCGCACCGATCCTGCGGCAGGTCGAGATCCTCGGTTCGTGTATCAGCCCGTTCAACTCGTGGCTCCTCCTGCGCGGGGTCAAGACGCTCGACCTGCGGATGGAACGCCACTGCAGCAATGCGCTGGAACTGGCGCGCTTTCTGCAACAGCAGCCGGAGGTCAGCGAGGTGCGCTACGCCGGGTTGGAGAGCCACCCCGGCCACAGCATCGCGCGCGACCTCACCGGCGGCCGCTACGGGGGCATGCTCTCGTTCCGCCTGCACACCCAGCCCGGCGACAACCAGGCGGACCGGCTGGCTAATAACCTCAAGCTATGTGCGCATGCCGTCAGCCTGGGAGATGTCTCCACCCTCGTCTGGCCACACCGCAGCGACGTCTATGGCGAGCTGGTGCGTGTCTCGGTCGGCTGCGAGAACATCCAGGACATCATCGCCGACTTCGAGCAGGCCTTCGAAGGGTTGGGGACGCGACGGTCGTAACGATCATGCCCGCACTCGTGCTACGGGAGGGACACATGGAAGCAGACATCTCCCGCCTGTCGATGCCGCTGGGTGAGGCGATGTTCACCCAACGGGCGATCCGGCGTCTCCGGCGTGACCCACTACCGACCGAGGACATCAGGCTGGTCCTTGAAGCAGCGGTCAAGGCTCCGAATGGCGGCAACGCGCAACCGGCACGCTTCGTGGTGCTGACCGACCGGGAGCAGATCCGCGCGTTCGGGGCGCTCTACCGCGAAGCCTGGTGGGCCAAGCGGCGCGACGAAGGGCGCCCCTGGACGACCCGGGACGCGATCCCGCCGGATGCCGGCTCCTACCGCTTCGCCGCCCGGCTGGCCGACGAGATCGGCGATGCCCCCTGTATCGTGCTGGCGTTCAGCACCGGCAGTGGCGGGGCAAGCTCGGTGATCCCAGCCGTCCAGAACCTGATGTTGGCTGCCCGCGCTCTCGGCATCGGCTCGGTCTACACGACGCTGCACCCGGTTGTGATGGCGAGGCTCTACACGCTGCTCGACGTACCGGCTGAGGCGGAATTCCACGCCTGCATCCCACTGGGCTACCCACGCGGCAACTTCGGCCCCACCCAGCGCCGCCCGACCGCCGAGACAACCTACTGGGGCCGTTGGGGCAACCCGCCGCCGTGGGGGTCTGGCTGATACCTACCCCCGCACACCCCGCGCCGCCGGGACCGCGAGCGCCAGCACCAGCGTGGCCACGAGCAGGGTGGCGCGCAGGCCGATGACGCCGCCGAGCAGGCCGCCGAGCAGCGCGCCCAGCGGGGTCGGGCCGAGGGTGACGAAGCGCATCGTGGCGTTCACCCGGCCGAGCAGGTGGTCGGGCGCGATCTGTTGGCGCAGGCTGAGCTGGTTCACGCTGTAGAGCGCAGCGCTCAGGCTGACGACGAAGAATGACGCCGCGAAGACCGCCGTCGCCGCCCACAGCTGCGCCGGCGCGAGTGGGAGCAGCGCCTGGCCAACTGTCATGCTAACCGCTCCGAGGACGATCATCGGCGCGGGTGGGCACTTCAGGGCAAGGCGGCGGGTCAGCCAGGCGCCAGCCAGGTAGCCGGCCCCGCCAACGGCGAAGACGGCGCCCAGCGCACCGGCCCCAATGCCGATCTCGTTCACTGCGAACAGCACGAAGGCGGCGTCGGCCATCCCACCGCAGACCGACATGGCGCCGCTGGCGAGCACTAGCGCCCGCAGGCGCCGCTCGCTCCAGACCAATCGCAAGCCAGCGGCAATATCCCCTCGCCAGG
>QEUZ01000317.1 GCA_003577355.1 Chloroflexota bacterium
GCACTGTTCATAATGGTTGTCGCCCGACGTGATAGCCGCAGCCGCGGAAGCAGCCAGCGGCATCACCCGGACTGATGTGAGCGAGGCCCTCGCCGATGGCCGTCACGAGGTCGTCGTGGGTGCGGGCTTTGACGCGGCGTAGCCAGGTCTTCAGTTTGGCAAACGCCGCCTCGATCGGCGAGTAGTCAGGTGAGTAGGCAGGCAGGAAGCGCAGTTCGCATCCGGCAGCCTCAATGAGCGTTTGCACCCGAACGTGGGTGTGGACGCTGAGGTTGTCCAGGATCACCACCTGGCCCGGCGTCAGCCAGGGCACCAGCACCTGCTCAATGTAGGCCAGGAAGACCTCGGTCGTCGTGGCTCCCTCGACGACCAGTGCCGGCCCGGGTCCGCTGCTCGTCAGCGCGGCGATGCGCGTGACGTTGGGGCCGTGGTTGCGCGGGGCGACGCCACAGGCCCGCTGCCCGCGTGGGGCACGGCCGTAGCGGGTGAGCATGGCCGTGTTGGTGCTCGTCTCGTCCAGCACGACCAGCCGCTCGGCCGGCTCCTGGCTCATCATCGCCCACCAGGCAGCCCGGGCCGCCTCATCGCGTTCCCGAGCTGCCACCGTCCTTTTTTTCGGGTCCAGCCGAGGCGCGCGATGGTGCGTGACATGGTCGCCGGACTGACGAGCGTTCCGGTCGCTGCCGCCAGGTGCTGGCAGTACTCGGGCAACGTCGCGTCAGGGTGCTCGCCAAGCAACTGGACGAGCACGACCTCGTCAGCCGCAGACAGCCGGCGGGGACGACCCGGCAATGGGCGTGGGGCGAGGTCACCGGTCTCACGCGCCCGTCGCACGTAGCGATCGACCGTGCGCACGGCGACCTGGAACTGCCGGGCCACCGCGGCACGCGACCCGCCCTCCTCCATCGCTCCCACGATCCGCTGGCGCAGGTCCAGACTGTACGCGCGCATGCTGCTCCCTCCCTTCCCAGGCGGACAGCATGACAGCCTGTCAATCATTTCGCAAGACGCTTTAGCCAGGTCAGCAGCGCCGCCGCGATAACTGCGGCGAGCACACCCAGCGGCAATGGTTCTAGGCCCAGCAGCCGGCGCATTGGCGGCAGGTGCACCACCAGGAACTGCAGCCCGATGCTGAGGAGCACGGTCAGGCGCAGCGCGTTGTTGCGCCGTGGCATGCTGCTGATGCTCCGCGCCGGGTAGGCAAACAGCAACTGGGAGATGGATTCGTAGAGAAAGACGGCGCTGCGCGTCACCATGTGGCTGGAACCGGTGCGCGGCAGCAGGTCCAGCAGGGCCAGGCCAGCCGCCGCCTTGACCGTGCCGGTCAGGACGATGAAGCGCAGCGACACGGCATCGAGCAGCTTGGCTTTCGGGTCACGCGGCGGCTGGCGCATCACGTCGGGGTTCTGGTCGAGCGCCAGCGCCAAGGCCGGCGGGCCATCGGCGATGATGTTGATCCAGAGCAGCTGCGCGGCGGTCAGCGGCAGCAGCAACCCGCCAGCAGCGTCATACAGCCCCAGGAGGTAGGACCCGAACGCGCCGAAAACGACCAGCAGCACCAAGGCCAGGTTGGTGGAGAACAGGAAGCGGATGAACTTCTGGATGTTCTCGTAGATGCTGCGCCCCTCTTCAATCGCGGCCACGATTGAGGCGAAGTTGTCGTCCAGAAGCACCAGATCGGCAACTTCACGCGCAACGTCGCTCCCGCGCTGTCCCATCGCCACACCGACATCGGCGCGCTTGAGCGCGGGGGCATCGTTCACGCCGTCGCCAGTGACGGCCACGATCTCCCCTTGCGCCTGGAGCGCCTCGACCAGCCGCAGCTTGTGCTCCGGGCTGACGCGGCTGAACAGCGTGATCTCCTGGACGGCCTGGTTGAGTTCCTGTTGGGATAGGGTATCGAGCTCCGGCCCGGTCAGGACGCGCGTTCCGGGGATCCCGACTCTGCCAGCCACTGCTTGCGCCGTGCCGGGGTGGTCGCCAGTGATCATGACCACGCGCACACCGGCCTTCAGGGCTTGTGCGACAGCCGCCGGCGCCTCGGGGCGTGGGGGGTCCCAAAGCAGGACGAGGCCGAGGAACTCCAGGTCCGTATCCCCTTCCCCAGCGCGGTGCGCCAAGCCGAGCAGCCGCTGTCCATCGGCGGCGGCGGCATCGGCACGGATCCTCCAGGACTGGCGCTCGCCCTCGTCCATCCTGCTCCGCGCGAGCAGCACCTCGGGCGCCCCTTTCAGGTAGCTGACCCTGGTTGCACCCGCGTCGACGGTGACACGCATGTACTTGTTGATGCTGTCGAACGGCAGGCTGCTCCGGCGAGGATGCGCGCGGCGCAGCGCCTCGGGGTCGTACCCCTGCGACACAGCGTAGTCGAGCAGGGCCAGCTCCAGCGGATCGCCGGTCCGCGTCGTCTCCTCGGCGTCATTGGCCAGCACCATAGCAACGATGGCGCGTTGTGGGTCGGTGGCGTCGATAGCGCTGACATGCATGCGGTTCTCGGTGAGCGTGCCCGTCTTGTCGGTGGCGATGACTGTGACCGAACCGAGCGCCTCGACCGCAGAGAGCCGGCGGACGACAACCTGGCGCTTGGACATGCGCTCGACCCCCAGCGCGAGCGTCAGGGTGAGCACCGCCGGTAACCCCTCCGGCACCGCCGCGACGGCGAGCGCCACTGCGAAGAGCAGGACATGCCCGATGCGGTCGATACCTTCGATCGCCAGCCCGCCGACGACCAGGAGGATTGCCAGCACGAGGATCGCCCGCGCCACGAGGTTCCCGAAGGCTGTCAGCCGGCGTTCGAGGGGGGTCCGTTCCTGGGTGATGTCGCCCAGCAGCACCGCCAGGCGGCCCATGGCGCTGGCGGGGCCGGTGCGCGTCACCTCGGCGTACGCGCTGCCGCGCGCGACGAGCGTGCCGCTGAACAGCTCCGCGCCTTCGGACTTCTCGACCGGCAGCGACTCGCCCGTCAGGACCGACTCGTCAACCAGGAGGCCGTGCGTCGTGCGGATGACGCCATCGGCCGGTACGCGGTCGCCCGCTTCAAGGCGGACCAGGTCACCCGGCACGAGCTGCGTGCTGGGCAGATGCTCGAGATGCCCGTCGCGCAGCACCCAGACGAGCGGTGTAACGAGCGACTTGAGGTGTGTCAGGGCAACTTCGGCCTTGTTCTCCTGATACATGCCAAGCGCCGCATTCACCAGCAGGATCAGGCTGATGGCGAGGGATTCGAGCGGCAGGCCACTGGCTCCCTCGATGACCCAGATGGTCATATCGACTGCAAGGGCGAACAGCAGGATGTAGATCAGCGGGCTGCTGAACTGGCGGATGCCACGCCGCCAGAGCGGCGTCGGCGGCTGCTCCGGAAGGGCGTTCGGCCCGTATTGCTTGAGGCGTTGGTTCGCCTCGGCGCTTGATAGTCCTGCCTGTGTCATGAGCCGATCCACATCATCAACCTCGAAACAAACGTACCGCGTACCTACCGAGCCAGCGCTGTCTATGACCCCATCTGGAAGATCAGGTACAACCCGAGCGCATAGGTGGCCACGCGGAAGAACGCCCCCGGCTCGAGGTACCAAATGCGCTCCTCGGACGTGTTGAGGATCTCCAACAGGGTCTGGCCGATCAGGATGCAGGCGAAGAGCGCGCCAACGAGCACGCCGGGTTCAACCTGTGCGAGGAGCGGGCCGGACCGATCCGCAAGATCGAGCGGCAGCAGGATCAGCATGTTGAACGCAACGCTCCCGAGCAGGTTGCCGACCGCCAGGTCGTACCAGCCGGCGCGCACACTGGCGACGGTCACGGTCACTTCCGGCAACGATGTCGTGATCGCCAGCAGGGCGATACCCATGAACCCGGTGGTGATCCCCAACTGGTCGGCGACGGTCACCGCTGAGCTGGCCAGATAGCGCGCAGCGACCAGCACGACCGCCGCCGCGACGACAAAGCTGATCGCCGCGCGTCGCAAGCCCGCTGCCTTGGCCGCGACGACGGTCGCCTCGTCAGGCTCCAGGAACGGCGGACCAACACGGTTGAGGTAGATGATCCGCATACCAGCGATGTACCCGAAGGCGATCGCCAGCGGCGCCCAGCCAAGCCCGAGCAGCGACAGGTGCTGATCGGTCAGGATGCCGACCGCAGCCGTCGCGGTCAGGGCAACGGCCAACGTGCCGACGACCGCCTGGTTGATCGCGACCCGCGTCAGGACACGCACCCGTGTCAGGGTGAGGTCGGCGACGGCCAGGATCAGCATGTTGGCCATACTCGCGCCGAAGAGGTTGCCGACCGTCAGGTTTACGTCGCCCTGCCGAACAGCGTACAGGCCGGTCGTGAGCTCGGGCAGCGACGTTGCAGCAGCCACGAGGATCGCGCCCACCCACACGCGGCCCAGCCCCGTGCGTTCGGAGATCGCGTCGCCACTGCGGGAAAGCACCGTCCCCGCCAGTACGACACAACCGCCGCTGAGCAAGAACACGAGCCAAGCGGGCACCGTCGCACCTCAGCAGCGCACGATCAGCCAGAATCCGCGCCGGCTGCGATCAGCTTCAGCAGATCGTGGCGCGCGATGACCCCAACAGGGACCCCATCATCGACCACTGGTATGCGCGCGATATTGTGACGGATCAACCGCTCGACCACGTCGGTGATCGGGTCATCCTCACGCGCTGTTATCACCGGGGTACGCATGATCTGGCGCGCTGTCAGCGTCCGGCCAAGTGCGTAGACCTGCTCGACCCCCTCGTGGGAGAGCCACTGGCCAAAGAGCTGCGGCGTGCGGTAGGCGGAGAACGGCACCCCGCGTTCCCTGCCGGTGAAGTCGGATTCGGTGACAATCCCCACCAGCCGCCCGGCGCTATCGACGATCGGGATACACCCGATGCCGTGCTTGAGCATGATCTGGGCGAGCTCAGCCAGCGTGACATCCTCATGCGCCGTCACCACCGGCGTCGTCATCACATCCGCCGCGCTCAGGCTCGGCGCTGGCGCTTCCGGTGCGCGTGGTGCAGGCGGGCGGACACCCTGCCCTGCGCGCGCGGCGCGCAGGCTCACCACGACCTCAGCGTCGCTCGGCCGCACCAACAGGAGCGGGACGATGTGGCGCTGCGCGATGTCCTCGGCAACCGACCCCTGCAACAGCCGCCCAACGCCGCCGCGCCCACGGGTCGACATCGCGATCATGTCGACGTTCCGTCGCCGGGCAACATCTTCGATCGCTTCGACCGCCGATCCCGTACGGACTTCCCAGGAGACCTGATGCCCGCGCAGGGTGAGCCGCTCGGCCACCTCGGCGAGGTACAGCTCGGCCCCCCGCGGGGAAAGACCGGCAGCGCCACGGGAGACGAGTGTCGAGTGCCACCCGAGCTGGCTCACCGCCATCACGAGATGCACGTCGAGCGTTGCCGGGCCGAGCGCCGCCAGTGCCCGTTCGAGGGCGTATTCGGCGCGTGGCGAGCCGTCGAGCGGCACCAGGACGTGGTCGATCGTCTGCGATGTCGCCTCACCCCGTGGCGGCGACATCGCTGGCACAACAAGCACCGGGCACCACGCGCGCTGGACGAGCTGAAAGGCGACGCTGCCAAGGACAAGCCGGTGGACCCCCGAGCGGCCATGGCTCGCCAGCGCAATCAACGGGTCGTCGAACAGGTCGACCAGGGCGAGGATCTCCTTGACTGGGTCACCGACGGTCACGGTCACCTGCGTCCGGCTGCCCGGGAAGGTGGCCGCAATGTGTGTCAGATACTCGCGCAGCTCTGCAACCCGTGGCCCGACGACCTCCGGCCGCTCCATCGCCTCAAAGGGCAGGTCACCGAAGTCAGGCAGCAACTCCAGCACTGAAATCAGAGCGACGTTCGCCTGGGTGCGCTGCGCCAATGCCCGGGCCATTCGGAGCGCCGTTTCGCTCACACGCTCCGGGTCGCGCGTCGGGTTGAGCAACGGGACGACAATCGTCTGGCTCATTGCACATAGCCTTTCCATGCGAGCGTCACCAGGCAGTTGACGCTGGTGCGGGTGCTGAGCGCCGCAACACGCAGCGCCCGCACCAGGCCAGTGTGTTATTCCGCGTGTCCGTCTGGGACGATGAGCTTGAGCAGGTCACGGCGCGTGACGATCCCAACTGGGACCCCAGCGCGCACGACCGGGATGCGATGCACGTTATGCTGAA
>QEUZ01000318.1 GCA_003577355.1 Chloroflexota bacterium
TCACTAGTCACTAGTTACTCATCACTCGGTATGCGTGTGCCGGTGGGGTAGATGAGGTAGGCGATGCCACCGGATGAGGAGAGCCAGGCGCGTTCGAAGGCTTCGCGGGGGTAGGTGAGCGGCGGTGCGCCGTCGCTGGCGACGCCCGGCTCGTTGATGACGACGTCGCCGTTCTCGGTGAAGCCGACCAGCACCGCCAACCGCCCGACGCTGCTATCGACCGGCGCGCCCGGCAAGGCGCCGGAGCTGTAGCCGAAGCTGACGATCAGCGGCACACCGGCTTCGATCCAGCGCTCAGCCTCGGCGAGCCCGTCGAACCGGCTGACATACGCTTCAAATGTCGGGTGTGTCGCGGCGGCGTATGCGGTGGCGAACGGCCAGTTGCCAGTGCCGCCGTAGACCGCGTCATAGACCCCTTCGGCCGCTGCCGGTACGCGCGTGGCGCATGCATCCGGCGCGTTGTCCCAGTAGGCCAGCACCATCGCCAGCGATGTCCCACTACTATCGAAACGCGGGGTGTGGCTGGAGCTGCACGACGGCACCGGCAGCGTGCGCCCCCAGCGCGCAGGGTCGCCTGGTTCCAACGTGGATGGGTTGGCTGGCGCTGGGTAGGTGACGGCTGCGACGTTCGTGAGGAGCGGGACCCCATCCCCACTGAAGCGCAGGAAGCGCACCCGCAGGCGATAGGCGTCGGCCGGGTTGTAGAGCACTAGGGTATCGACATCGACCGTGGCGTCGGCGTCCCCCTGGCCGGCGACCGACTTGCGAATGCCGGACGCGTTGTCCTCGGCCCAGATGCCCAGGCTATACTCCGCCGTCCAACGCTCTCCGATGCGCGCGCTGACCAGCACTTCGATCGCCGTGCCAAGCGGGGTGCTGGCGTTCCACGATGCAACCAGGCGGGTAAACGGTTGTTCCGGCACGATCTCCGGGCTAAGCGCATCTCCTTGCAGATAGTCGTCGCCAAAGTAGCGCCCTGCCACATCGCTCAATGGGGTTGCTGCGACCGGGTCAAGTTGCAGGGTGCCGATCAATGCTGGGACCACGCCGGCAAGCTGCCACTCGCTGAAGTCGGCGTTGGCAGCGCGCCAGACGCGCATGCCGGCTGGGTAGCGGGCCAGCGGTGGTGGCGTCGGTGTGGCGGTGGGGGTGAACGTTGGGGTGGGCGTCGCGGTCGGCGGCGGTGTGGCTGTGGGCACAACGACTGCGGCTGTTGTCGCAGTCGGTTGCGGTGGGGTAGTGCTGGTTGCGGTGGGTGGCGCGAGGGTTGCCGTCGGTTCGGCAGCGACGCCCACGGCGCTGGTGGCGGTGGGGGATGGGATCAGGGCAACAGTCGCCGGAGTGTCGCGGTCCCCTCCGGCGGCCAGCAGGACGATAAGCACTACCACCAGCCCAACCACCAATACGGCGGCAGCGCTGGCAATCACCCAGCGCCAGATACCGAACCCCCGGCCGCCGGGGCGGTAGGTCCCGAGTGCAACGAGTGGTGGGTTGCCGCCGGAACGGGCTTCTACCTGAAAGAGCGTGGGGCCGGAGGGGCGCTCCTTGCGTGGGCGGATGCGCAGCATCGCGGTGCCGCGTGCGCCCGCAGCGAGGTCCAGCGACGGTGGCGAAATCGTGTACTCGAGCAGCTCGCGGTCATCGAAGGCGTGCAGCCCGAAGGACGTGCGCTGGTTGCCGGCGTTCGTCAGTGTCAAGCGCCAGCCGCCTCGCTCAGCGCTGAGCTCCAGGTTGCCGGAACCGAAGGGCTGCACTGTCCACCGCATCGCTGCGCTGCCGAGCTCCTGGCCGTCGGCTCCAACAGCCCGCAGCCGCACCGGGTAGTCCCCGGCGGCAGTGCCGGTTGCCCGTGGCACCAACACACCGATGCTCGCGTCGCGTTGCGCCCGTGGCCCGAGCAGCAGCTCGCCCGGTACGGTCAGCCACTCGGCCGGGACCCCGTCCACCACCAGCCGGGCGCGGGCTTCGGCGCCCCCCAGGTTCGCCAGGGTCACCGGAACCACGGCCGCAACCCCCGGCGTGAGCAGTGCCGTTTCCTGACGCGGCAGCACCCGCACACCGGACGGCGTTTCCAGCTTCGTTGCCTGCTCCGGCGGCACAACCGTCAGCGGAGCAAGCGTCGCCCGCACCTTGTCCAGCGCGGCGCGGAGCTCTTCGGCGCTGGCAAAGCGCTCGGCAGGGTCCTTCGCCAGGCAGCGCAGGATGATCTGCTCTAGCTCGACGGGCAGGTCCGGGCGTACCCCGCGCGGCGGTGGCACGGGGGTGTGGACATGCTTGAAGACTGCATCGGAGATGGTGCGTACCTGGAATGGCAGGCTGCCGGTCGTGAGCTCGTACAGAGTGACACCGAGGGAGTAGAGGTCGCTGCGGCCATCGAGGTCGACTCCGCGGCACTGCTCGGGCGACATGTAGGCTGGCGTGCCCATTGTCGTGCCATCGAGGGTCTGGACGCCCCCTTCGGCCAGACGGGCCAGCCCGAAGTCGGTGACCTTCACGGTGTAGCCGCCCTGTTCCCGCTCCCACAGCAGCAGGTTGTCCGGCTTGACATCGCGGTGGACCATGCCGTGCCGGTGTGCAAACCTCAGCCCATCGGCAGCCTGGCAGATGAGGTCGAGCGCCAGCGGCAGGTCGAGCGCGTGCTGCGCGGCTGGGCGAGCGGCCAGCAGGGTGCGCACCGAGCCGCCGCTGACCAGCTCCATCACCAGGTAGAAATGGCCGCCCTCTTCCCCGAAGTCGAGGATCTCGACAATGTTCGGGTGGCGCAGAGCGGCGGCGGCGCGCGCCTCTTGCAGGAAGCGCGCCTGAAAACCGGGGTCGGCAGCATATTGCGGGTGGAGGATCTTCAGGGCAACCGGGCGGTTGAGGTGGACATGTACGGCGCGGTAGATCTGCCCGGTACCGCCGGAACCGAGCGGCGCCTCGATGCGATAGTTCCCGAAGGTCGCCCCGACCGAATGCACACCCCCGCCTTTCGGACCATGCGCATTGTAGAGCACCCCGCCGGCAGGTTGTACGCGGGGCGCAGGGATGGCGGGTGGTGCGCTCCGGCTACGCGCTGGCGCGCGTGACGGGCACGGTTACGTCAGATGACGTGCCACCCTTGACAATACAACGAGTCATAGGGCGCGGGGCCATCGGGGCCAAACCATGTCGAGGGTGCGATCACCTGTTGGTCCTCGCGTTGCGCCAGCCAGGCTCCCCACCAGCTGAAGCTGCTGTTAGCGATGATGTGGTGGTCGCACAGGGAGAGCAGATACAGGTCGGTGAATTGATCGTTGCCCGAGACGTACTCCACCCGCCGATCCGCCGGGAAATACGGGTTTGCCCTGCACCAGGGGATGTCATCGCTGAATACGAGCACGACGTATGGCCGGTTGAGCAAGCGCCCCATGAGCGCGTCGGCGCGCTGATAGTAGTCGGAACCATGCAGGTTCGTGTGTTTGTCGGGAAGGTTGAGATAGTCGCCACGCCGCACGTGCATCGCGACGACATCCGTCGTTTGCGCGGCGAACCACTGTTGCCACTGCTCGGTGTGCGGCGTCGCCCGCAAGGTGAACATCTGGCGCACCTCATCCGCAAACTCCGCGAAGTACAGCTCAGTCTGGAAATAGCCGGTGTAGTCACACGCGTCGGACGCATGCGCCAGGTCGGGGGAGTACAGAAAGGTGTACTCGTCGATGCAGGCAATAATCTGCTTTGTATAGAGGTCCGCGTACTCCTGCCTGGAGACATGACGCACCGTGCCGGACTGGTCCAGCCGGTAGCGGTTGAGCACATACCCCCGCCGGTCGCGCCGGACGAATGCGGTGGTCCCCAAGCGCCTCGCCTGGGCGAACAGGAAGGCATACTGGAAGAGCTGGTTGCCCAGCCGCCCCTGCGTACCGATCGTTGAGTTTGTAATCACGCCGCGTGCCTGTTCGTCGTTCATCCGCTGGCTTGGCTTGCCGAGCAGTTGCCTTGCGAGCTACGCGGATGCTCCCAACTGCCTGCCCCGTGCGACCTGATCGTAGACCCAGCGGTAAGTCGGTTCGATCCCCACAGCGAGGGGCGTGGTGGGGGCCCAGCCCAGACGCTCGCACACCTGGGTGTTGTCGCTGGTGCGGCTGCGCACGCCGACCGGTGCGCCGAGGTTGTAGCGGCGCTGCACCCGATACCCAGCCACCTCCTCGACCAGCGTCACGAGGTCGTCGATGCTGACCATCTCGTCGCTGCCGATGTTGAGCGGGTCGGAGACAGGGCTGGCCATGAGGCGCAAGGTGCCATCTACAGCATCGTCGATATAGGTGAAGCTGCGCTGCTGTTTCCCATCGCCCCAAACTTCGATCGACCGTCGCCCGTTCAGCTGAGCTTCAGCGATCTTGCGGCAGATTGCAGCCGGGGCCTTCTCCCGTCCACCGGCATATGTCCCCAGTGGGCCGTAGATGTTATGGTAGCGGGCAACCCGGCACTCCAGCCCGAAATCCTCCTGAAAATGCCGGCACATCCGTTCGCTGAACAGTTTCTCCCAGCCATACCCATCTTCCGGGTCGGCCGGGTAGGCGTCGCTTTCGCGCAACGCCGGCTGGTCGACCCGGTCTTGGCGTGCCTGTGGGTAGACGCAGGCGGACGAGGCGAAGAAGAAGCGCTGCACCCCAAGATCGCGCGCTGCCAGCAGCAGGTGTGTGTTCATCAGGACCGACAACATGCAGAGCGCCTTGTGCTGTTCGATGAACCCCATACCGCCCATATCGGCCGCGAAGTTGTAGACCTGCTCGGCCCCGTCCAGCAGCCGGTAGCAGGTTGCCCGGTCGCTGACATCGGCAACGACATTCTCCGCGTTCGGCAGGCGCTGAAACCACGCGTCGAGCGGCTTCAGGTCGACCGCCACGACCTGCACCCCCGCCAGCGCGCACAAGCTCCGCACGACATGGCCGCCGATGAACCCACCAGCCCCGGTCACAACCACGCGAAGCGCACCTACGTCTGCTTCTGGAATCGCGTCCTGCATCGTCAAGGCCGACCCATTCATGTGATCTTGCCGTTCCGGCGTGCGCGCAAGCGCCATCCTCCGGGAGATCGAACACCTACCGTTCGGATAGCGCGCATTGTAAGCAACTCGGCTCAACCCGGCAGTCTGGTGGATGATTGCTCGGGACCGTGCAGCGCGGAGGGGGCACACGTGCACGTGTACGCTGGAAGAACCCTCACCCCCGGCCCCTCTCCCGTC
>QEUZ01000319.1 GCA_003577355.1 Chloroflexota bacterium
ATCGGTCGTCGTTACCGGAGCCGTCGACGACATGCGCACGTGGTACAGCAGGGCGGCGGTTGTTGTGTGCCCAATGACTACCGGGTCAGGTATCAAGAACAAGGTGCTCGAGGCCCTTGCGATGGAACGGGCTGTCGTTGCGTCACCGTTGGCAGTCGAAGCGCTCGATGTGCGAGATAACGTCGAAGTACGCGTAGCGGATAGTCCAACTGCCTTTGCCGAGTATTGCTGCGCACTCATGGTCGACCGGGAAGACCGACTCCGGCTCGGCCGCGCTGGGCGCGCATACGTCGAACGCGAGCACTCGTGGGAGGGGTGCGCGGCAGCATACGACGCAATTTACGACGAGCTCGCAGTGCGCCCGTCAACCGCCACAGGTGCGCCCGGCGCGAAACGGGAACTCGGAGCGCCGGCATGAGCGTGGTGCTAGAGCAAGATGCATTGCACGTTCCTCGCACCGGAGCGCAACAGCGCACCCTGAACGTCGCCTACGTCGTCTCGCGATTTCCCAAGCTCACCGAAACGTTCATACTGAACGAGGTGCTGGCGCTGCTCGACCTCGGCGATGACGTGACAATCTACCCGTTGAACCTGGAGCGCTCAGCGACCAGCCAACCGGGCGTGGACAGGGCGTTGGAGCAGGTTGAGTATGTCGGCTACTGCTCGGCTGAGGTCCTACGCGCCTTCGGGTACTACGTGTCCCACACGCCCAAGCGCCTACTCGCGGTGCTGGCCACAGTCGTTCGAGAGAATGCTGGGAGTCCGAAGTTCCTGGTGCGCAGCCTGGCGCTGTTCCCGAAATCCCTCGCCTATGCGCGGCGGGCCGAGGCCAAGGGTGTCGCGCACCTGCACGCTCATTTTGCAACCCACGCAACAACCGCAACCTACATCATCTCGCAATTGACCGGTATCCCGTTTAGCTTCACTGCACACGCGCACGACATCTATGTGGACCGCCACATGCTGCGGGAGAAAGCCAACGCCGCGACGACGATTGTGACGGTATCAGAAGCGAACCGTCGCCTCTTGTGCAAACTCCTTGGGAGTTCCACCAGTTGCGATATCGTCGTGGTGCGGAATGGCATCGATCTCAGCAGGTTCATACCGCCAACGACCGACCGCCCGGACAGCCCCTTCCAGATCCTGTGTGTCGGTGCGCTCGAGGAAAAGAAAGGCCAACGGTTCCTGCTCGAAGCGTGCCGAATCCTGCAACGACGTGGTGTGCCATTCGTTTGCGAGCTCATCGGCGACGGGCCTGAGCGAGCGGCGCTGGAGCAGCAGCGGCGAACACTCCCCGATCCTCAGGCGGTTCGACTTCTCGGCGGACAGCCACGAGACGCGGTAATCGCACATCTCCAACACGCACACGTCGTCGCGCTCCCGAGCATCGTCACGTCTCGCGGCAAAACGGAGGGGCTGCCTGTTGCGTTAACCGAAGCGATGGCCTGCGAATGCGCCGTCGTTGCATCACGGGTTGCTGGCATCCCCGAGCTCATCGATGATGGAAGGACCGGCGTGCTTGTTGCGCCGCAATCGGCCACCGAGCTGGCCGATGCGCTTGAAGCGCTGTATCGCGATCCAACGCGGCGCGCGGCATTAGCGCGCGCTGGACGTGAGCACGTGATCACGACATACGACCGTGCGGTGACAATCCCTCGCTTGCGCGCTGCATTGCTCAGTCATTCTTCGGACGGATCGACCGATGCTTGAGCGTCGTTCCAATTGGAGCTGGCAACAGCTCCTTCTACCAGCGTTGGGGCTTTTGGCAGTTGCCGCGGCTGTCGCCGCCGCTTGGGCGCTAGCCCTTGGGTCCCCGCTACCACTCCTCCTCGCTATGGCGCTCATTGGCGCTGTGATACTGGTCGAGCGACCGATCTTGAGCCTACAACTCGTCGTCTTCATGTTTTACGTCAACCTTATCCCAGTACTGATTCGTTACCATGATGTGCTGCCGCTGGTCGCGATGGCGCTACCTGTCGTCGCCATCACGCCGTTAGCCGCGCGTCTATTGACTGATGTCTCGCGTCCCATCTGGAGCGCCACCATTCGAGTGGACGCCGCAGCCGGCCTGATGCTGGTGTTTCTCGCGGTGTTGATTGTCTCCACTCTCCGAGCGCGAAACATGGAAGCGGCGTTCATCTGGACAGCAGACTTCGTGGTCAGCGGTCTTGCGCTCTATTTGATCGTCGTGAACACCATCCGGACGCGGGAGATGCTGCGCTACGTCATCTGGGCGATGCTCGGCGCAGGGGCGTTTCTCGCTGCCATCACCATCGTGCAAGAGCTCACTCACAGCTATAGCAATGCATATGGTGGCTTTTCCCCGATGATGGGCAGTTTCCTCGATGGACAATCGGGAATCTGGCGGTCTCGACCGAGCGGTCCTGTAGCCGACCCTAACCGCTACGCCCAGATCCTGTTGGTGCTTGTCCCGCTCGGACTGTTCCAAGCGCGAGCGAGTCGCGGATGGCTGCGCCTGGTACTCGCCGGCATGACGTTGCTCATCATTGGCGGGGTCGTGCTGACCTATTCCCGTGGCGCTGGCGTGGCACTCATGCTGATTCTGCCGCTCATCGCATTGCTCTGGAACGTGCGCCCACGCACGATCATCTTGGGCGGAGTCGTAGCGCTATTGGCGCTGTATCTCATCGTCCCAGGGTTCTACGACCGGCTCGACACCATTCGGGGTGTCGCGACGCTCTTCAACAGCGATAGTTCAATCGAAGCCGACCGCTCCATGCGCAGCCGGTTGACGAAGAACCTGGCAGCACTCCATATGTTCACCGACCATCCCGTGATTGGCGTTGGGCCAGATAATTATGGCGAGTACTCGGCTGAGTATGCAGACCCAGTCGGTTCATCGGTCAACATTGTTGGCAACAAGGCCCACAACCTCTACCTCGGCCTGTTGTCCGAAACCGGCGCGCTGGGGTTCTTGGCATTCTCCGCCGCAGTAGGCGTGATTGCCAGTGGTCTATTGCGCGTGCGCCGCACGTTCGCAGACAGCGATCAGGAACTCGTGGACCTTGCGAATGCTTTTCTGCTCAGCATGTTCGCCTATGCCCTCACCGCCATGTTTCTGCATCTGTCGTACCAGCGGTATTTCTGGTTTCTGCTGGCACTGGCAGGGGCGTTGCTCGCGATCGTGCGTGAGGCAGTGCGCGAACAAGAGATCCGGCGGGACCCGCTCCCGTGGGCTACGGAGACTGCTCCACCACTCAACCAACCCATGCTACCTACACCGCCGCCCAATATCCGACCGGGGCTAGCGCACGCAAACCCGCAACCACAGACACGACAATTTCCGTAGTACGGGACTACCAGTACCGCTGGTAGCAGGACCTGGGACTATCGGCACCTTGTAGCATGGGAACGTGTCGTTGATAGTTGAGTGGGACGACTGAAGGAGAGGAACAACACTCGGCGCCATCAGGGCAACAATCCAGCGTCGTCTGAGACGACACTGATAAAGGCAAATCCATCGTGAGGTGGAGACGCAAAGCCAGGGGTCTCGAAGCGTTTCTTCGAGATAGCTCGGTTGCCAGTGCTACGACGCGCGGGAATATCCATCCCGTATGTAGCAATCCCCGCTGGCAACGCCATGCGGGGATTTTTCTGTCCCTCTCCGCAACCCGGATGTATGACTTGGATGCGGAAATCAAGGTGTCGCAATGTATTCAAACCTATTGCGGTTTCGAGCAGCGATTGCTATCTCAGTAGTTATCGTACTGATTGCAGCAGCCGCGCCTGCACAATTCATCGCTTTTGCCGCTGGCCCGACGACATATTTCGTATCGCCTAGTGGGAACGATGCCAATCCCGGTACGCTCGACCAGCCATTTCGCACACTCGGGTACGCTCTGCAGCGGCTCAACCCTGGTGACACACTCAACGTGCGCGGCGGCAACTATGTCGAGCGCATCACGAATACCAAGCTCAACGCAGGCAATAGCGCGAACCGCATCACGGTGCAGAACTACCAGAACGAACGCCCGGTGGTGGTTGGCCTGTTGTGGTTGCGCGAGCCAAGCTACTGGACATTCAAAGGCATCAACGTCACCTGGGACCCGAACAACACCGACACGACGCAGCACATGGTGAAGCTCACAGGGGGCCAGGGTTGGGTCTATACCGCTGCAGAAATCTGGGGCGCGCGCTCGTTCGCCGGGCTGATGGTCACCGGCAGCGCCAGCAACTGGACTCTCAGCTATCTGTACGTCCACGATACGGTCCGCGCGAACAATACCAACCAGGACCACCTCATCTATATCAGCCAGGCGTTCAACGGGGTAGTCGAGCGTAACGTGCTTGTAAACAGCGAGAACGGGCGCGGCATCAAGCTCGCGCGACCATCCGCAGGTGATGGTGCGCCCGCCGGTGTCGTAGTGCGCTACAACACCTTCGTCCGCAACATGGGCGCGAACGTATCGACCTCCTATGACGCCCACGACAACCAGATCTACGGCAATCTGATGGTGAACGCCGGGAACTACCAGAACGTCACCGCAATGGAGCTCATCAGCAACGCCAACACCGTCGTACGCGACAATATCGGCTGGCAGAACCGCGATGGACAGGTGGTCGAGCCCAACGCTAACCTCATCGACGGTGGCAACAACCGCACGATCGACCCGATGCTGGACAGCACCTATCGCCCAACGAACCCTGCGGTACTCGACGCCAACGGCACGCCGCTCGCAGGGCATCTCGCTGGCACCTCCAGTGCTACTCCACCTTCGAGCACACCGACACCGACGCCTTCCCCAAGCCCCACGCCGTCGCCAACACCGTCTCCAACACCGTCGCCATCTCCGACACCGTCACCCACCCCTTC
The DNA here is from genome assembly GCA_003577355.1 of Chloroflexota bacterium. GTDB lineage: Bacteria > Chloroflexota > Chloroflexia > Thermomicrobiales > CFX8 > CFX8. The sequence goes on from QEUZ01000319.1 coordinate 4,835, forward strand.
CCCGACGCCGTCGCCAACCCCTGCGCCACCGACGAACCAGTCAAGCAGCACCCTGGTCAACGATGCATTTGACAGCACAGCGGTAGGCCGCCTGCCGCTGGGTTGGTTCGACTCACGTAATGGCGCCAATGGGAGCCTCGCGGTATCGACGGCCACCCAGAATAGCGGCAAGGCCTTGCGCGCGACCGTGCGCACATCGGGCGGTGACGTCCGGCCAAACAGAGTGTTCGAACCTATCCGCTCAGGTGTCATCACGCTGGAGTCCGACGTCCTGCTCGACAAACGCCCGGTCAGCTCCAGCGTCTACGTCAACTCGTTGAAGAGCGGTTCGGAACAAGCCGTGAACATCATG